>JANPCT010000660.1:0-2264 GCA_031431095.1 Acidobacteriota bacterium
CCGTGCACGTCGGTCAGCCAGCTCGAGATGTCCATCACCTGTGAGGTCTGTGGGTTCAGGCCCAGCGCCTTGATCTTGCTGAGGCCTTCGTAGTCGATCTTCTCGCCCACGGCATTGAGCGGAAGTGCCGCGGCGGCGACCAGAGCCGCTCCCGCCAGCAGTAGTTTCTGCATCGCCATCCTCCGCGACGAGCATAAGAAGTTGATCACAGAAACGCAAACGCGCCGACATGTTTGTAAACGGCCGGCGCGTCGAGGTGGCGTGCGGATCCGCGTGAACCGGCGCACGCCGTGAGAGTTGCGGCTGTTTTGCAAGACTGGCATGCCGTGGTCCGGTGGTTGCACTGGCAGCCGGAGCCGAAGACAGAGGGTCGGCCCGGAGACCTGCTTATGACACCAATGCCCGGGACCGCCGAACAACCCGAAGCGCCGCTTTTCTCCGACGGTCTCGGCGACCGCGTCGTGGCGGTCGACGCGGCGACGGGGGACCTGCTGCAGATCCTTCGCGTCCGCCCGCAACTGCTGGCGGTGCCTTCGTTCGAGTTCGCGCTGCGTGAACGCGCCGCCCGGCTCGCGAACTTCCGCCACGCTTACTACGGGCGCGTGCGCCGCATCGATCGTCATCCGTCCGGGCTGGCGATCGTGTCCGACCACGTCGAGGGCATCCGCCTGTCCGAGATGCTGCGCGTCGCCGCCGAGCGCGGACTCTCGCTCGATCTCAATGCCGCCCTCTGCCTGCTGCGCCAGGTCGTGCCGTCGATCGCGCTCCTGCACGAGAATGCTCGTGACGTTGCGCACGGGCTGCTGGCGCCTGAGCGCTTGATCGTCACGCCGCGCGCCCGCGTCGTGGTCGTCGAGCACGTGCTCGGGTCCGCGGTCGAACAGCTGCAGTTCAACCGCGATCGCCTGTGGCAGGAGCTGCGTATCGCGGCGCCGGCGTCCGCTGGCGCGATTCGCTTCGATCGCCGCGCCGACGTCACCGCCATCGGGCTCGTCGCGCTGGCGCTGGTCCTGGGCCGGCCCATCGCGGCCGCCGAGTATCCGGGCCGCATCGCTTCGCTGCTCAACGATGCGCGCGCGCGCACCGCCGGCGCCGACGATGAGTCTCTGCCGGATGCCCTGCACAACTGGATCGCCCGCGCGCTGCAGCTGGACGTCCGTCAGGGCTTCCAGTCCGCAACGGAGGCG
Source organism: Acidobacteriota bacterium (assembly GCA_031431095.1). Taxonomy (GTDB): domain Bacteria; phylum Acidobacteriota; class Vicinamibacteria; order Vicinamibacterales; family 2-12-FULL-66-21; genus JAICSD01. The sequence continues at coordinate 1,188 of JANPCT010000660.1, forward strand.
CAGATCGCGCTCGAAGAAGCGCTCGGCGACGTGGCGGACTTTGTCGCCGCACCGATTGCGCTCGAGACCTTCCTGTCGCGTTACATCGCGGTCATGCTCGATCCGATTCCGCCGCAGTCCTTCGCGGCGGCGCCGCCGCCGCCCATCGCGATCGTCAGTCCGGTGAGCGCTCCGCAGGCGCCTGCGCCCGTTGCGTTTCGATCCGCGCCTGCGGCGCACGTCGGGCCCACTGCTTCACCCGCGCCTGCTGTAGCGTCAGCGCCGTTGCAAGGGGCGCACGCGCCAGTCGCGAGCGCGCCTGCGGCGGCGTCGCAGATCACGACCGTGCCGGCGCTTGCGGCGCCGATTCCGCCGCCCGTTGCCCATCCTCCGAACGCTCCACAGGTTGCGACGCGGCCGGCCGCGCCGTCGCCTGCCTCGCCGCTGATTCTCACGAAAGTCAGCGAGTCACAGACGGCAGCCCCGGCCGCGCCGGTTGCTGCGCCACGGGATATCGCCGATCTGCTTGGCGATTTCGATCTCCCGCCGGTGCCGGGTGCGCACGATGCGCGCCAGGACGCCGGCGCGCACGCGGCACTACCGGCCGACGCCGGTTCCGGCGGCGCTGCGCGCGGCCGCGCTCGCTGGCGGCGTGTCGCACTCGTCGCCCTCGCCGTCGTCGCGCTTGGCGAAGGCGGCTTCATCGCCGCGCGCGCGCTCCGCAAGACACCCGCGCCGAAGCTCGGCACCTTGTCGCTGCAGACCAACCCGCCCGGCGTCGCCGTCTTCGTCGACGGCGTGTCGCGCGGCACCACTCCCGCACGCATCTCGCTCGACCCCGGATCGCATCTCGTCGAGTTGCGCGGCCGCGGCGTCCCGCGCGTGATTCCGGTGACCGTCACTGCTGGTGCGGAAGCGTCGCAATACCTCGAGCTGCCCGAAACCCCTTCGTCCGGCAGCCTCCTGGTCCAGTCGGATCCCGCGGGCGCGCGCGTCAGTGTCGACGGCGTCGATCACGGGCATGCCCCCGCTACCGTTGCCGATCTCGCGCCGGGCGAACTCGAAGTCGTGCTGCAAGCCGACGGCGGCCCCGCAGTC
>JANPCT010000661.1:0-4596 GCA_031431095.1 Acidobacteriota bacterium
CCAGCCGCTTCAGTTTTTCAATTAACGTCGTCCGCTTCAGGTTCAGCAAGCGCGCAGCTTGTACCTTGTTGCCCTGCGTCCGCTCGAGCGATCGTTTGATCAGCGTGAGCTCGACCCCTTCGATGTATCGCTCCAGGTCGAGCCCTTCATCGGGAAACCATGTGCTGCCCTCTTCTGGCGTCGCCGGGAGATTCTGGATCTCGGGGCCGAGGTCCGGAACATCGATTTGCGATCGCCCATGGCTGAAGGCGAGGGCCCGTTCGACGACATTTTCGAGCTGGCGAACGTTGCCGGGCCACGCGTATGCCATCAGACGCCGCAGCGCGTCCTGCGACATGGTCATATGTCGCGGCGGCACTTGCTCGGCGCCCAGCTTCTCGAGAAAGTGCTGAACGAGGAGCGGGATGTCGTCGCGCCGCTCGCGTAGCGAGGGCAGTTGAACCGGGATCACGTTCAAGCGGTAGAACAGGTCTTCGCGAAAGGTGCCATCACCGACCATCCTCGCGAGATCCGAATGCGTCGCGGCGATGACACGGACGTCGATCTTGATCGTATGCGCGTCGCCAACCCGCTCGAACTCGCGCTCCTGCAGCACACGCAGCAGCTTCGACTGGAGCGCCGGACTCATCGTGCCGACCTCGTCGAGGAAGAGCGTGCCCTTGTGCGCCTGCTCGAGGCGGCCCTGGCGTGTGCCGACGGCGCCGGTGAACGCGCCGCGCGCGTGGCCGAAGAGTTCCGCTTCGAGCAGTGTTTCGGGGATGGCGCTGCAGTTGATGGCGACGAACCGGTTGTTGCGCCGCGGGCTGCCGTGGTGGATGGCGCGTGCGGCGAGCTCCTTGCCGGTCCCGGTCTCGCCCGTGATCAACACGGTGCTCGACGTGGCCGCCACCGTCTCGAGCAGTTGCGAGAGATCGCGCATGGCACGGCTCCGTCCGACCAGGCCGTCGATTCGGTAGCGCTCCTCGAGTTGTGATCTCAGGTATGCGTTTTCCGAGCGGAGCCGGCGCTGCTCGAGGGCCGAGGTGAGGACGTGCAGCAGCGCGTCGAACTGAAACGGCTTGGTGATGAAGTCGGCGGCTCCTTGCTTGATGGCGTTGACCGCATCCTTCACGGTGCCGAACCCGGTGATGATGATCGCGATGACCTCCGGGTAGCGTTCCAGCGCGGACTCGAGCACGGCCCGCCCGTCGACGCCCGGCAGCCGGAGGTCCGTAATGATGATGTCGAAGGCGAATTCGGCCAGCCGGGCGAGCGCATCCTCGCCGTTTGCCGCTTGTTCCACAACGAAGCCGTGGTCTGCCAGGCGCTCCGCAATGGCCTCACGCAGCGCCGCCTCATCGTCTACGAGGAGCAGATGTTTTGCGTTTTCAGCCATTTACTGGTGCGGCGGTATTTTGACACCCGCGGCCCCGCGGGTCAACGAAGGAGTCTGAGGAAGACCCTACAGGCGCGCGCCGGCCACTCCGATAACACTCCCCGAAGAGCAATGATGATGGATCGCAAGACCATATCAATCATGAAGGCGTGCGAGCTCGTCGGGGTCAGCCGCCGCACGATTTACAACTGGATCGCCAGCGGCAAGGTGGAGTACATCCGCACCGCCGGCGGCTCGGTGCGGATCTTCGTCGATACCCTCTGGCGAGACCCAGGGGCCGCCGGAGAGCTGACGCGCAAAGAAGCCTCATGATGCCGGCCGCCAATGATCGCCCCCGCACGGCCGGCGGAGATACAGGGGACCTCGGGCTGCTGTTCCATCGCTTGAACAACCAGCTCGGGATCATTCTGGCGAACGCCGAACTGCTCGAAGCCAAATCCGCCGATGAAATGGCGCGCGCCCGCGCCACCCAGGTGGTCGCGAGCGTCCTGGACGCGATGACCACCGCTCGCGAAATCCGCCTACGCTCCAGATAGCGCAAGGAGCACAGGCTCCCTCCACCCCGGCCCGCAAGCGCCTTGCACGACTTCAACACCTCACAATCCAAGCTCCCAGCCGTGTCAAACGGTTGGCTCACAAGACCGATTTACTGCCATATTATTGACAGCCATGCGCGCTGCTTTACAGGCCTGCACGTCACGACACGAATCTAAATGCTTCTGCACCAGCAGGTTAGCTGACATACCGCGGTTTCGCTCTTGATTCGCTTTCGGGGTGGTACTCCCGTTGCCCTTGGCTGGGCAGCGTAACCCGGCCGGCACGCGAGATCGCGCTCGCGCACCCGGCCATAAGGAGCCCAACGATGCAGCGCCAGCCACTCGTCGCCAGCCAACGTGACCGAATCGCCGCCGGCCTCCCGTTCGTCGAATCGCTTGCCCGCCGGGTGGCATCCTCGATGCCTCATTCGATCGAGCTCGGTGATCTCGTCCAGGACGGCATGCTGGGGCTGATCGACGCGGCGTTTCGTTTTGATGAAGCGCGGGGCATCAAGTTCGAGACGTTCGCGGAGCGGCGTGTCCGCGGCGCCATGATCGATGCGCTGCGGCGTGACGCCTGGCCGCGAGGCGTCCGGCGTCAGCGCCGGGAGCTCGAAGCGGCGCGCGAGGAGCTCCGCCGTGAGCTCGGCGCGGAACCCTCGCTTGCGGATCTCGCGAAGCGCGTCGGTTCGGACGAGGTGCGGCTCGGCCGCACGATCGTTCGCATCAACACGATTGAATCGACCTCGCCGCTCTCCGCGGGCGACAAGGTCGACGGGTCGATGTTGCCGCCGGCGCTCGTTCCGTCCGAGCCCACCGCGCCGGACCGTGCCTACGAGGAGCTCGAAGTGCGCGACCGCGTCCGTGCCGCGATCGCGTCGCTGCCGCCGCGCGAGCGCAAGGTGGTCGGTCTGTACTACTACGCCGAAGCGACCATGAAGCAGATCGGCGCGGAGATCGGTGTCAACGAGTCACGCGTCTCGCAATTGCACGCCCGCGCCATCCAGCGGCTGAAGAAGTCGCTCGGCGCGGAATGCTCGATGGAAGAGGCGGCACGCGTCCTTCGCCCGGCGCTCCTCTCCTTCCAGCAGACCATGACCCGCGTGAAAGTGGCGAGGTCGGCGGGAGAGCACCTCCCTCGTCCCGACAGTCCGGCGGTCGTCCTCGCCTACAAGCCCGCGGTGGCGAAGACGGCGCCGAAGCGCCGCGTCGTGGCCCGGGACACGCCGGCGATGGCGGCGGCACGATAGGAGGCCACGCATGGACCTGGGGCTCTGGGTGCTCGGATGGGTGGTCGCGGCGGCGGTGTGCTCGCTGTATCGAAAGCCGAGGACGCAGCGCCTGAGGCCGAAGGCCTGAGCGGCTAGCAGCCCGTGGTGAAACCCTGAAGTAGATGCGGGACACTTCTTACTGTGCGAGTGCCTAGAGAATGAGCACACTGCTGGGTGCTGGGAGCCCCTCAGCGTAACGGGCCCACGTCTGTCCGCTGTCTGTCGAGAGCCAAAGGTTGCCGGCCCGATCCGCCACTGCGGCGGCTGACCCCTGCGTGGCGATGCAACGGGTGTCGGCGATGCCATCGATCCATCGTGGTATGCCCCCGACGGGCTCGAAGGAATGCCGGCGGTCCAGCGGTCGTCGATAAATAGCACTCTGCTTCGCGAAGTGGTCCGTGGATGCGGCCACGACCAGGTCGTGGCCCAAGAACGCTACGGCAGAGCAATACGACGCGTGCAGGCCGTCCTGCTCGACTGTCCAAGTGGCTCCACCGTCATGGCTGACACACAGGCCCACGGCCGCTGCCGCGATCACGATCTCGGGATCGGCCGGGTGCGCGCACACCTCGTGGACATCGGTGTCGATGTCGATGGTGGGGTGCCAGGTCTCACCGCCGTCTGTCGACCGTGGGATGCCGCCGACGTGCACGTTCGCGAGGAGCACCCTCCGATCCGCCGTGACGGTGATCGAGCGAATTCCGAGTGGTGGTCCCACGCGCTGGCCATCGATGACAGCCGAGCCCGCATACCACGTGTCTCGACCCGCGACGGCCTCGAAGCCCCGAAGTGGCTCAATGTCGCCAGTTCCGCCCACCCGCAGCACGCGCGCGTCGTCCGTCCCGACGTAGACGACGTCCCCAACGGACACGCAGCAGGAGAGTTGTACCTCGCTCGTCGCAAGCGTAATCCACTTGCCGTCGGGAGTGCGTCGGCGAAGCGCGTGTCCGGAAACGATGGCGAGAGCGCCGCCGTGGCCGTCTGGTGCGAGCGCGCCGACCGGCTGTCCTGCAAGCTCGTGGTGGCGATTCTCGCCGATGCACACGAACACCCCATCGGCCCATGTCGCCGCCAGTACTTGTGGCACCCTCATCGGACGATCACATTTGTTGTCGCAGCCGTGGGGACACGCCGAATTGGGATCGACGCGGATCGATCGACGTACTACACTGTCGCCAATGGCGATGGGCAAACGGCGGCGACTGACGAAGCAGGCGTCGATGTGGGTCGCGACGCAGGACCTGCCGCGGAGCGCCCCATCCGTTCTACACGCGACTGAATCAGATTCTCGACCAGCACGCCTTCGATGAATTCGTCGAGGGTCTGTGCGAGCGGTTTTATGCGGACGAGGGTCGACCAGGCCTGCACAGCGTACCATCGTGCGGCGCGAGTCCGGCGAAAGTTATCAGGATTT
>JANPCT010000662.1:0-4823 GCA_031431095.1 Acidobacteriota bacterium
CCGACTTCCTCCGGTGAGGGGGCTGTTACCCACTTCGGCCGTTTTCGCAGGCCCCTGCTCCCGCAGTGCAAGCCGCCGACCACTTCAGGGCGCGCCGCGCCTCGAATTTCCCCTTAACCTATGGCTGTGCTATAGTTGCGGTTTCCCGACTCACTCTAACGATGCGAGCTCGACGTTATTCATTTGTCATCGCCGATCGTCAGACGGGCGCCGTGCGCCGGTTGACGATTTCCTTGTGGCCCACGCTGGCGGCCGTTACGGGATTGTTCGCCCTTCCGGTCCTCATCGGACTCGGAGCCCGGTGGAGTGTGTCGGCAACCATCGACGATTTGCGCGGCACCAACGCGGCGCTTCGGGTGGAGAACAGCAGTTACCGGGACGCGACCGGCCAGCTCGCGGGTCAGATTTCGGCTCTGCAGACCGCCGTGGATCAGCTCGGCGAGCGCGCGACAGTTGATCCCATCGCCGGACGGGCCATGGATAAGTTACCGGCGATCGTGAAGTCGCGGGCCATGGGCGGCGCCAGCCGTCTCGCGTTGGGCCCGATGTTCGGCGCCGGCTCGGCAGACACAGCACTCGGCGTCCTCAGCGAATTGCTCGGAGCCATCGGCAGCAGGCTCGATTCCGTTCGCGACAGCGTCGAGCGGCGTCACGCGCTCGCCGCCGCCACCCCGTCGGTTTGGCCCGTCGCGGGATGGCTCACATCCAGCTACGGTGTTCGCACGGACCCCTTCACGCACGAAGGGGACTTCCACCCCGGTCTCGACATCTCCGCCGACTACGGCCAGCCGGTCCTTGCAACCGGTGATGCCACCGTCGCCACCGCCGGCACCAACGGCGCGTACGGAAACATGGTGACGCTCGATCATGGTTTCGGCATCGTCACGAAGTACGGACACCTGTCGCGGCTCGGCGTCGCCGGCGGCGAGAGCGTGACGCGCGGCAGCGTGATCGGTTACGTCGGCTCGACCGGGCGCTCGACCGGTGCTCATCTTCACTATGAGATCTGGATGAACGGCCGGCTGACGGACCCGATGACCCTCCTCGCGAAGTAGCTCCGCGTTCTGGAGTACAATCGTCGGATACCTATCCGATGATTATCGATAAAGCCCTCGCGAAAGTTTTTGGCACGGCCAATGAGCGTGAGCTCAAGCGCCTGGCTCCGACCGTCGCTGAGGTCAACGCTCACGACCCCGCAACCAAGGCGCTCTCCGACGCGCAACTCCGTGACAAGACCGCCGAGTTTCGCGCCCGGCTGGCCAACGGCGAAACCCTCGACGACCTTCTGCCGGAGGCATTCGCCGTGGTGCGCGAAGCGGGCCGTCGCGTCCTCAACATGCGGCACTTCGACGTCCAGCTGATTGGCGGCATGGTGCTCCACCGCGGCAAGATCGCGGAGATGAAGACCGGCGAAGGCAAGACGCTCGTCGCGACACTGCCGGCGTACCTGAATGCGCTCGCCGGGCAGGGCGTCCACGTCGTCACCGTCAACGACTACCTGGCGCGCCGCGACTCGGAGTGGATGGGCCGCATCTACCGGTTCCTGGGCATGACGGTGGGCGTCATCCAGCACGATCTCAACGACGGTGAACGCCAGGTCGCCTACGCCGCCGACATCACCTACGGCACCAACAACGAATTCGGATTCGACTACCTGCGCGACAACATGAAGTTCGACCTTGCGCACTACGTGCAGCGGGGCCACAACTTCGCCATCGTCGACGAAGTCGACTCCATCCTCATCGACGAGGCGCGCACCCCGCTCATCATCTCCGGCCCCGCCGAAGAGTCCACCGACCTCTATTACGAAGTCGACCACATCGTACCGCGCCTCTCGAAAGGGCGCGTCACCCGCGGCGACGTCAAGGCGGAGGATCGCGAAGAGCTCGAGAAGACCGGCGACTACATCGTCGACGAGAAGCACAAGACCGTGACGCTGACCGAGAGCGGGATGGCGAAAGCCGAGAAGATGCTGGCGCACCACCTGGAGCCCGGCACGGACGGCCTCTACGATCCGCAGAACATGAAGGTGCTCCACCACATCAACCAGGCGCTGCGCGCGCATGCGTTGTTCCACCTCGACGTGGAGTACATGGTGAAGGACAGCGCGGTCGTGATCGTGGACGAGTTCACCGGCCGCCTGATGCCCGGGCGCCGCTGGAGCGACGGCCTGCACCAGGCGGTGGAAGCCAAGGAACACAACACCAATCACCCGGAAGTGAAGATCGAGCGCGAGAACCAGACCCTCGCGACCGTTACGTTCCAGAACTACTTCCGCAAGTACAAGAAGCTCTCGGGCATGACCGGGACGGCCGACACCGAGGCGCAGGAGTTCGCGAGCATCTACAAGCTCGACGTGATGGTCGTGCCGACCAACCGGGTGCTGAAACGCGTCGAAGAACCCGACAGCGTCTATCGCACGGAAAAAGAGAAGTACGACGCGATCGTGCTCGACATCATCGAGAAGCAGAAACTGGGCCGGCCGGTGTTGGTCGGCACGGTCTCGATCGAGAAGTCGGAACGGCTGTCGAAACTGCTCAAGCTGCGCGGCATCCGGCACGTCGTACTGAACGCGAAGTTCCACGCGCAGGAAGCGGAAATCGTGGCCCAGGCCGGCCGCAAGAACACGGTGACGATCGCGACCAACATGGCGGGCCGCGGCACCGACATCCTGCTCGGCGGCAACCCGGAATTCATGGCCCGGCAACAGGCGCTGGCGGACCAGATCGTCGAGCGGCTGCCCAAGGGGCAGGAAAAATTCGTCGACGACGCCGACTTCGTTTACTTCTACCATCTCGACAGCTTCTACCGCGTGCAGCGTCCCGAGTACGAGCGCCTGTTCGCTGCCTACAAGCAGGGCACCGATGTCGAGCACGATGAGGTCGTGGCGCTCGGCGGGCTGCACATCATCGCGACCGAGCGGCACGAAGCGCGCCGCATCGACAACCAGCTTCGCGGCCGGGCCGGGCGCCAGGGGGATCCGGGTTCCTCGCGCTTCTACCTGTCGCTCGAAGACGACCTGATGCGCATCTTCGGGTCGGACCGCATCTCCGGGTTGATGCAGCGCCTCGGGATGGAAGAGGGCGTTCCCATCGAGCACAAGATGGTGACGCGGGCGATCGAGCGGGCGCAGAAGCAGGTCGAAGCGCAGAACTTCTCCGTCCGCAAGCACCTGCTCGAATACGACGACGTGATGAACAAGCAGCGCGAGAGCATCTACGCGTTGCGCCGCGAGCTGCTCGAGGGGCAGATTCACATCACCGAAGAGGAGCTCGTCGACACGCGCGGCTACCTGATGACGCTGGCCGAGGAACTGGTCGAGCGCACGGTCAACGCCTACGCGCCGGAGAACACGGACCCTGAAGAGTGGGATATCGACGCCCTGACGAACGCCGCGTCGGAAATCTACGGGCTCGAGGACGCGGATCGCGACGCCATCGACTTCGGCGGCCTGACCCCGGACCAGATGACCGACGCCATCTGGAAGGTGGCGCTCGACAAGTACGAAAAGAAGGAAGGGCTGCTGAGCGAGCCGGGCATCCTGCACAAGGTCGAGCGCGACATCATGCTGCAGATCGTCGACTCGCAGTGGAAGGATCACCTGTACAGCCTCGACCACCTCAAGGAAGGGATCGGGCTGCGCGGCTACGGCCAGCGCGATCCGCTCGTCGAGTACAAGAAGGAAAGCTTCACGCTGTTCTCCGCCATGCGCGACCGCGTCGAGGAGGAGATCATCCGTTACTTGTGGCGCCTCACACCCGTGGTGGGTGACGGGCCCGACGGCGAAGTGGTCCCCGCGCCGCCGCGTCCGGTGGCGAGGAAGCCGGCGCCGATGACCCTGAGCGGACCGGCATCGCGACCGGCCTCGCCCTTCGGCGCCATTCTCGGCAACTCGGCAGGCGGCGGCGCCGGCGCGCCCCAGCCGCCGCGCCCCGCGCGAATCGGCGGCGACGATACGATTCGCCAGGTAAAACGCGACGAGCCGAAGGTCGGCCGCAACGACCCCTGCCACTGCGGGAGCGGCAGGAAATACAAGAAATGCCACGGTGCCAGTGCGTAGTGGTTCGTGATTCGTGGGTAGGGGGAGCCGTCGGGGTGAGGCCTCCGGAGAATAAATGGAAACGCGGACCGACATCCTGAACGCCGACCAGATTTCTGTTGGCCTGACCACGGCACTGACTTTTGACGACGTGCTGCTGGTCCCGCGCCACTCGAACGTGCTGCCGAGCGCCGTCGACGTGTCGTCGTTCTTCACCCGCAACATCCGCCTGCACGTTCCGGTCGCCAGCGCCGCGATGGATACGGTGACCGAGTCCCGCCTCGCCATCGCCATGGCGCAGCAGGGCGGCATGGGGATCATTCACAAGAACCTCACGATCGAGGAACAGGCCTCTGAGGTCGATCGGGTCAAGCGGTCCGAGAGCGGAATGATCGTCAACCCGATTACCCTCTCCCCCACCAACCGGATCTTCGAAGCGCTGGAGCTGATGAAGAAATACCGGATTTCCGGGGTGCCGATTACGCAGGACGGCAGCAAGGAGGGACGGCTCGTCGGGATCCTCACCAACCGCGACCTGCGCTTCGAATCGAACGTCGACCGGCCGATCTCGGACATCATGACGCGCGAGCCGCTGTTTACGGTGCCGGTGGGCACGACCCTCGACGCGGCCCGCGACATCCTGCACCGGCACAAGGTCGAGAAGCTGCTCGTCGTCGACGACCGCTACATGCTCAAGGGGCTCATCACCGTCAAAGACATCCAGAAGATGGTGAAGTACCCGAACGCGTGCAAGGACAAGATGGGACGGCTGCGGGTCGGCGCC
>JANPCT010000663.1:0-12616 GCA_031431095.1 Acidobacteriota bacterium
CTACAACATCTACGGCGGGACGCAGGACGACGCCGCGCTGTACGGGCCGAGCACCTACGCGGTTGACGACACTCGCAACGAGAACGAGCCGTGGAAGCACGTCTATCTCGATCAGTGGACGGGCGGCGATTCGTTCGTCACGCTGCCCGATCCGTCGGACCCGGCGTTCATCTACTACGAACACCAGAACGGCGACTTGCGTCGAATGGACACGGCCGGCCCGTCGATTCAAACCGGCAGTCCGGCGTCCCAGCGGATCGCCCCGCGGGCGCCACGGGGCGAGACGCCGTGGCGCATCGGCTGGTTCATGCCGTATCTCATCTCCGCATTCGATTCGGCCACGCTCTACGCCGGCACGAACCGGCTGGTCAAGAGCTCGAACCGCGGCGGCGCGTGGTCGTCCGTCAGCCCGGACCTCTCCGATCCGGCCGGAGGCGATCGCGCGACGGTGCCGTACGGCACGATCACGATGATCGCGGAATCCCCGAGACGGCGCGGCCTCCTCTACGCCGGCACTGAGGGCGGACACGTCCACGTGACGAAGGACGACGGCGCGGAGTGGTCGGAGGTGGACGCGGGCCTGCCCAAGAAGTGGGTGAGCCGCATCATCGCGTCGCAGCACGCCGACGGCACCGCGTATGCGGCGTTCACCGGCTACCGCGAGGACGACACGCGCGCCTATCTCTATCGCACCACCGATTTCGGCGTCACCTGGCAGTCCATCGTCGGCAACCTCCCGGGCGAGTCGGTCAACGTCATCCGCGAGGATCCGCGCACGGCCGACGTCCTCTACGTCGGCACGGACGCGGGCGTCTACGCGTCGCTCGATCGCGGCGCCTCATGGGCCTCTCTGTCGGCCACGCTGCCGACGACCCCCGTGCACGATCTGGTGGTGCATCCGCGCGACGACGAGATCGTGATTGGCACGCATGGCCGCGGCGTCTTCGCGCTGGATGCGCGGCCGATTCAGCAATGGAACGCCGCGAGGGGCGGCGGGCCGCGGCTCTTCCCGCCGCACCCGGCGCTGGTGCGCATCGCTGACGAAATGGAGCCGGCCGGCACGCCGGGTCATGCGACGATCGCGTTTGCGCTGGACGCCGCCGCCCCGGCGACCCTGCAGATCGCGACGGCCCAAGGCGCCACCGTGACGACGATCAATGTCCGCGGCGTATCCGGCCTGAACGTCGTCACGTGGAATCTGCTCACCGCGGGTGACGCGAAGGCCCCGCCGCGACCGGCGCAGCCGGGCCACTACCGCGTCACGCTCACGGCCGGCGGACGCGTCGTCGAGACATCGCTTCGGCTGGATCGGTTCGTCCGCTGGACGCGGTAGGCGGAGGCGGCGTCGGGTTCTCGGCCGCTCGTCAGCCCTCCCCCCACGACAAGAGGTGTTCTTCCGCGGCTCGACCTGGTGGGCTTTCTGCGGACCGCGGAGCCGGTCAAGGCGCCGTGGTCTCAGCGGCCCTGCTTGCGCAGCCGCAGTGCGATATCGGTCTGGTAGCCGGGCGCTGCGAGCGCTCGGACCCCGCCGGCGGCAATGGCGGTCCTCCGGACTGTCTGGCCGGACCTGGTATCGATCCACTCGGCGATCCAAGAACCGGTGGACAGATCGACATTGACGACCGTCGATGCGCCGCCACCGCGGACGAAGATCGCCATGGCCTTGTCCGGATCGACCAGTGCCCGGGCGCTGGCGGTCGAGGGCGAGACGCTGTGGATCACGGCATTGTCCGGTCGCATGCGCACGAGGTCGAACCCGTGGATGAAGTCCTTCAACACCTTCATCTGTCTACGGAAGCCGGCGTTGCCGCCGCCAGGCTGGGTTGAAGGGTAGGCGAACGTGCCGTCTTCGTGCCCGGGCACGAACGAATAATCGAGGTTGTTGAACAGCCCGCCGCCGGCGATAACGAAGTCCCAAGCCTCGAGGCGGTAGGGCTCGTCGGCGGTGCCCCGGAAACCGGTCTCGTTGTCGCCGATGACCTTGTTGAGGTGATAGTTGCTGCCGACCGCATCCGGCGGTGCGGCGTAGTGGAAGTTGAAGACCGACACGGCCGGGTGCGGCTCGGTGATCGTCGCGGTCTTGTTGGCGACGTTCTGAGTGATCAGGTGCTTCTTCGGCAGGCCGCGCTCGGTTTCGACTATCACGTCGGCGATATGGCGCTGCCAGGCCATCGGCACATCACGGATATACGGCTCGTTGACGACCTCGAACATGACGTTGTCCATCGCGTTCACCGTCGTCACCAGTTTGCGCGTCAGCGCCTCCTGCGCCGTCAGCAGCCGCAGATCCTTGTCGAGCGCCAGGGCCTCCAGCCGTCCGACCTTACCGATGCCGTTGACGTTGTTCGCGGCATTCATCGGGCTCAGGCTCCACTGCGCTTCCTCGTACATCGGGCAGAACAGCGTCAGTTCGACGACGATGTGCTTGCGGCTGGCGTGGTCGAGCAGTTCTTTCAAGCGCGCGAAGTAGGCTGCGTCCCAGCGTTCGAGGTCGAACTTGTTGCCGCCGTTGGCGTAGCCGGCCTCGCCGCTCCGCGCCCAGGGGGAGAGGAAGCGGCCCGGCAGCGGCGCCAGCGTGTTGCGGGCAATCTTGAAGGCCCCTTCCGGCTCGACGTAGCTGCCGCTGAAGAGGCGGGTCAGCATCAGCCCGTCTTTCGCCAGCGTGTCGAGGTAGCGGCGGTAGTCGAAGTCGAGGTTCAGGAGCGCGCCGTAGTGTTCAGCGGAGGTAATGAGGATCGTGGGCTTGCCGCGCCAGAGGAAGTAGTGGGGATTCTCCGGATGAAGCGCGATCGGCTGTGCCGCGGACGGAGCCGCGGCAAGCAGACATACAGCGAGGCAGGCGGAGACCGCGGCGGCGCGCACGGCTACTGAGGGGCGCCGGCCTTGGCGAACTCCTTCATCCAGGCGTCCTGGCGCTGCTGCATCTCCTGCGGCGTCAGGTCTTCTTTCCGGGTCGCGATCGTCCAGCGATAGCCGTGGGGATCGGTCAGGGTGCCGCAGCGATCGCCCCAGAACTGGTCGCCCATTCCGCCCATCGGGCCCGGCGCCACCTGGCCGCCCGCCGCCACCGCGCGGTTGAACAGCGCGTCGGCATCCTCGACGTAGACCCAAAGCGAGGCAGGCGAGCCGCCGATCGCCTTCGGGCCCTTGCCCCCCATCATCGCGTCGTTGAGCATGATCATCGAGTTGCCGATGCGCAGCTCGGCGTGCATGATCTTCCCGTCCGGGCCGGTCGCCCGCCCCATTTCCTCGGCGCCCAGCGCTTTCTTGTACCAGTCGATGGCCGCAGCGGCATCGTCGAGCGTCAGCTGCGCGGTCACCGTGCCGAAGCCTTCGGGAACCGCTTTCTTTGCCTGTACCATTCTCTTCTCCTCTACATGCTGTCGGGCAATCCGGTGTCCCAAGGGCGGCCTCTTCAAGGGGCCGGGCTGACCGCGGCGAGCGGCGCCGTCGAAGTCACCGTCAGCCTCGAGGACGGGCGTACTCTAGGGTTCGTCACAACGATCGTCACAGAGGCCACCGTCGCCGATGCGCCGGCGGTGTTGGTGATCGTCACGGGGAACGCCGCGGTCACCCAGGCCCGCGGCTCTGCCCGGCAGGTGCCGCACGTCACGACCTGGGCGCGTTCTGGCGCGGCCGTCACCGCGAGGATTGGTACGAGTGGCCGAACGGGAGCGCCGTTTCCACACGACGTTGCGGTCCGGCCCGAACTCCACCGGCAGGTTGGCGCGGACGCGAGGCGCGTCAGTAAATCCACCACAACGTGGTCGCTCCGGCGGGACGCTTGCGTTGAACGAGCTGCGCCATCTCCTTCAGGCGCTCCGCCGATGACACCGGGCCACTCCAGCAGTGCGGCTTCATGTTGCCGTACATGAAGAAGCCCTCGTAGTGCGGGTCCTCGGTCTTCTTCATCCACTCCTCGAGTTCCTTCGTGGAGTTGTTCAGGTAGTACGTATCAACGTCTCCCGTGTAGAAGTACAGTTTGTCCACCAGCTTCGGCCCCACCGTCGACCAGTTCTTCTCGAGGTAGTACTTGAGGTCGTAGTGCTCTTTCCAGTACTGCGCCACCGTCCTGTTGATCTCGCCGGTGCGCTTGTTGAAGAGCGGTTCGAAGTAGCCGTCCTTGCCGATTGGACCGAACACGGCCGACCAGATGTCGAGCTGCTCGCCCGAGCGGCCTTTTGTGCCCTGCGCCAGCTCGAAGTGATTGCGCTGCTGCGAGGTCATCACCAGCTGCCCGTTGACGCGCCGGCTGTTCGCCGTCGGCACCTTCCGCCACCCGTCCATCTTGTAGAACGCGTTCTCATCCTCGTAGATGTTGATGCCCTCGACGTCGCTGAAGGTCACCGAGTCGGGACAGTATGAGAAGGCCGCGCCGAAAAAGTCGGGATGGAAGATCTGCAGCGCCGCCGCCTCCCAGCCGCCGGTCGACCCGCCGGACAGGATGCGCGCATACGGTTCACGAATGACGCGGTACCGCTTCTCCAATTCCGGGATCAGCTCGTTCATGATCGCGTCCCCGTAGGGGCCGACGTTGACCGAGTTCACCGCGTAGGAGTCGTCGAAGTACGGCGTCGGGTGCTGGAACGTGACGGCAACCATCCTGGGGAAGTTGTCCGACAGCCAGGCCTTCGAGAAGTCGTTCTTTTCGTCGAATCCGTAGGGGGGCGCGATGGAGAAATGCCCCTGGATGTAATTGACCGGATAGGTCATCGTCTCGCGCTCGTAGCCGCGCGGCAGGAGCACCACGGCGCCAAGATAGACGGGACGGCCCCAGAACTTGGTCAGCGACGGGCTCTGGAACTTGAATCGCTTCACGTAGGCCGTGTCGGCCGGGATCTCGACCGGCGGGATCACGTTCCCGGCGCTCAGCTTGACGACCCCTCCCTGAGCGGGATCGATGCGCACTCTCTGGACGTCGCTATACAGGTTGCCGGGCGAGCGGTTCCAGCGCTGTCCCTCCCACTGGTCGTCGTGCATCCAGAGCACATGGCCGTCCGCGCGCGTGAACTCGGAATAGACGTTGACCATGGCCTGGACGAAATACTCCCCCGGCGGGATCTCCGCCAGGCTTTCGAGCGGCGAGCCCAGGTCGGACTCGTCGATGGTCGCTGGCTGCCCGGGCTTCAGCTGCTCGACGTCGCGCCCGAAGAACGGCACGCCGGTCCGGCCGATCTGCAGGCGCGGCTCGCGGTCGTTGACCCGCGAGATCATGACGAACACGCGCCCGGTCACCGGCGTGCCGACGGCCGTCGACGGGAACGACACTTCGAAGCGCAGCTTCTGCCCGGGAACGCCCTTCGCCGCCTCCTCCGCCGTGCGTTGCTGCGGCGCCGCCTGCTCCGCCGTGATGGCGGCGGCCGACAGCCACGCGGCCGCCAAAATCGCGAACCTCGCTCCGGCCAGTCTCTTGCTGGTGCTGCTCATCGGTGGTTCCTCGCGGCTGACGTCACGGTCAAAAGACGAACCGGACACCGAGCTGCCCGACGCGGGGCTGGACGATGCTGGTGCGGATCCCGAAGTTGGCCGAGCGGGCGTCGGCGGACAGGAACCCGAACGCCGCGTCAGTGTTGAGCAGGTTGAATACGTCGCCGCTGATTTCGATCTTCTTGCCGTCCCAGAGCCCGAAGCTCTTCGACGCACGCAGGTTGACGAGGCTGACGTTGTCCGCGGCCAGCATGTCGACGTTGCGCCGGCCGGCGCGCGGGTACGCGGGATTGAAGAACGGGTCCGCGACCGAGCGCCCGTTGCTCAGCGTGATGCGCGGCGCGGTGGCGTTGAGCGGGAAGTCGCCGGTCAGCACGTCGCTGCGCGGCCCCTGCGTGAAGCTGTAGAAGCCCGAGAACATGATCCCGTAGGGCAGGCGCACGAAGGACGACACCCGCGCCTGGTTCCGCGGCGACACCCAATTGTTCGTGAGCTCGTCCTCGGTGAAGCCGAGATACTGCAGCGTGTCGCGCGTCGGGTTGAAGCCGCGGACGATCGACTGGTGGAAGGCGTACCAGTAGTTCGCATTCATACCCCAGCGCTGCGCGAAATTCTTGGCGTAGATGAACTGCACCGAGCGGAACTGCTGGATGCTGTAATTCGGCGCGTAGGTGCGCAGCACCGCGTCGTAGTCCGGGAACCGCCGCCCGAGGAACGCGCCGGTCGCCGGATCGCGAATCACGTTCTCGTCGTCCGTGCCCTGGAAGTCCCACGTCCGCTTCAGGAGCAACGTCACGCTGAGCGAACTCGACCGGGGCAGCTGCTTCTCCCAGCCGGTACTGAATTCGTTGGTGTAGGTCTTCCGGTTCCCCTCGCCGTAGTTCACGCCGAGCGCGAATGCCCCTGGCAGGACCTGGTTGGGCACCGGCGCCAGTGTGCGCGGCGATGAGCGCGCGACGTCGGTCGTGACCACGTAGGGCGGGTGCGAGGTGCTGTCGCCGCCACCCAAATCCAGCCACTCGTAGTAGCGGCCGGCCGTAGCACGGACGACTCCATTCTTGCCGAGGTTCCATGCCATGCCGACGTTGGGCGCGACGGTGGTCTGGTCGAACTCCTTGTCGGCCGTGACGGTCGGGAATCCCGGCGGCAGCGCCGACCCGAGAACTTTCTCCCGGTCCTTCGTGTAGATGCGATTCGAGTCGATGCGGAACCCGGCCTTGACCGACAAGTTGGAGCGCGGCTTCCAGCGGTCCTGGAAATAGGCGCCATAGATGCGCTCGTGCGCCTCGTTGGCGACCACCGTGCCGCTGCCGTTGTTGCGGAACGTGTCGCGCTCGAAGATCACGTCGGCGCTGCCGGTGGTGCCGGGCGGACGGAAGTAGAACTCGACCGGCGAGACGTCGCGGCTGGTCTTGTTGCGCAGCACCGGGTAGAGTTCGGCCCCGACCTTGAAATCGTGCGACCCGGCGCGGTTCACGGCGAAGCTGTACGAGGGGTACAGATACACCATCGAACGGTCCGAGGTGTCGACCACGCCGAAGCTGCCTTCCTGGGCGACGGTCGTCAAGCTGCCGGCGATGTTGTTGGCCGCGTTGGTCTGGATCACGCGGGTCACGGCAAAGTCGGAGGACGGCTCGGCGTTCTGCGGTTTGTTCACCATCCAGCTGCCGACGAACTGGAACAGCTGACTCGAGTTCACGATCCACGTGTAGTTCACGCCGAGCAGAGGACCGCCGGTCACGAGGTCGCCGAACGCCGAGCTCGCCACCTGCTGCGGCGTGGCGCTGGAGAGGCCGCCGCCGGCCGACGACGCGCCCACGCCGGAGCTCCGCATGACGGCGTTCCTTGCGCGTGTCTGGTCGTACTGCACCGACCCGGAGAGCCGGTGGTCGTTGTTGGACTGCGTGGTGACCTTCACGTAGACCTGGTTGCCGCGGCGCTCGCGCGGGATCGGCGCGTTGTTCAGCGTCTGGTCTTCCTGGACGCGGCGATACGCGCCGAAGAACCACACCTTGTCCTTCAGAATCGGGCCGCCGAGTGTCAGGTCCGGCTGGATGTCCTTGCGCTGGTTCGCGGACAGGCCGGTCACGTTCGAGCTGTTGAACCCCTTCGGGATCACGAAGAGCGCCGCGGATCCATGAAGGGCATTGCTGCCGCTCTTGGTCACGATCGTCATGAAGCCGCCGGTGCGTCCGCCGTCCTCGGCCTCGGCGCCGAGCGTCTTCACCTGGATGTCCTGGATCGCGTCGTAGTTGAAGCTGACCGAGAACACGCCGCCGCCGAACGGATCCGTGATGTCCATGCCGTCCAGTTTCGTGCTGTTCTCGGACGTGCCGCGCGAGTTGACGCTCGGGTTGATGTCGGCCTGGTCGGGACGCACGAACACGCCGGGCACCAGCGCCCAGATGTCCTGGTAGCGGCGCTGGGTGCTCACCGGCAGCGACGTCAACGCCTCGTTGTTGATGTTCACCGCCAGACCAGCGCGCTCGGGATCGACCGTCGCCGCCTGGCCCGAAACCATCACCGTCTCGGACATCGAGCCGATCGCCAGCGTGAACTCGAGCGTCACCGTGGTGTTGAGGCGCACCGTCACCTTCTGCGACGAGGCCTGGAACCCCTGCAGCTCCGCCCGCGCCTCGTAGGTCGCCGGCGGCAGGTTGGCGACGCGATAGTCCCCCTTCGGGTCGGTCACGCCCGTGTACTGCCCCATCGCCTCGGCGCTCTTCAAGGTCACGGTCACGCCCGGCAGGACAGCGCCGCTGCTGTCGACCACCTTGCCGACGACCGATCCGGTGCCGCTCGCCTGGGCAAGGGCGAGCGAGGGCATCAGCGCTGCACAGAGCGCCAGCAACAACCGCTGTGCCTTCATTGCGTCCTCCTTCAACGAGTGGCGGGGCTTATTGGGTTTCCTTTGGGATGGCGCAGCCTAGCACCGCTCGGTGCTGGCGTAAAAGGAAAACCGAACCCATGGGACCGACCAGGACCAGCGCGTGGTCGAGACATCGCTTCGGCTGGATCGGTTCGTCCGCTGGACGCGGTAAGCGGCGGCGGCTGCTGTCGTGACGCGCAGCACGCCTCACGCATCGACTTCGACATTCGTCAGCGCATGCGCCTGGCACGCGAGGATGAATCCCTTTGCGCGATCGCTCGCCGACAACGCGTCCTGCACGGCCATCGTGACGCGCCCCGACACGAGCTGAGTCTTGCACTGCCCGCAGATCCCGGAGCGGCATTCGAACGGCAGGTCGACACCGTGCTCTTCGGCGGCCTCGAGGATCGTCTGGTCGGTCTCGAGCTCGATGATCTTGCCCGCTCGCCGGAAGGCGAGACGGGCCGGCGCACCAGCTGCGAGGACCTCCCCGCTCTCGGCCGTTGCGACTCCATCGGCTTCGCCGGCAGCGGGTTCCACGTCCGGCCGGGAGACGAAGGCCTCCTGCCACACGTCGGTGTCGGGCACACCCATCCCCACGAGAATCTGTCGCATCGCGGTCATCATCGGATCCGGCCCGCAGAGGAGCACGGGTCCGGCCGTGAGCTGCGGCACGAAGTCCGCGATGACGTCGCGCGTGATGTGTCCGCGCGGTCCTTCCCACGAGGTGTCTGGATCCGCTGAGACGAGCACTCGCACGTGCAGATTGGGGAATCGTGACCGCAGGTAGGCCAGCTCGTCGCGGCAGACGAAATCGCGCACGGCGCGGACCGCGAAGAGCAGATAGATCTCACCCATCCATCCCCGGTCTGTGAGACTCCGGACGATCGACATCATCGGCGTCATACCGATGCCGCCGGCGATGAGCACAACGCGCAACGGGTCGGAGGGCGCGCCGGCGAAGACAAACTTACCGGCCGGCGCCGAGACCTTGACGCGCTGCCCTTCGCGCCACGTGTCGTGCAGGTGATGCGAGGCGTAGCCGCCGGGCGTCTTCTTGACCGAGATTTCGCAATAGGCGTTGCGTGTCGGAGACGAGGCTATCGTGTAGGAGCGATTGACGCGCCTGCCGCCAATCGTCAGCGCGAGGTTGAGATATTGCCCGGCGACATGAGTGAAGGGCAGAGGTCCACCGTCGATAGGCGTGAACCGGAAGGTCTTGACATCGTGAGACTCGGGGAAGATGCGCGAGATCATCAGCTCGCCGGACCAGAACGGTCGCCTCGGGCTCGCCGTCGGCGCCGCCGCCCGTTTCGCGCGCGCCGCGCGCACCTCCGCCCGCAGCCCGAAATAGTGCGCGCCGATCCGGTAGAGCAGCAGCAGGCCGATGACGGCCGCAAAGGCGAGCGGCTGCCGCACGTCGGACTTGACGAGCATGTAGTAGTGGATGACGCCGCCGACGGCGATGACGTAGGCGAGACGCTGCAGCCGCTTCCATCGCTTCGCGCCGAGGCGTTCGACCATGCCGTCGGTCGAGGTGAGCGCCAGCGGAATCATGAGCACCAGGGCCGCGGCGCCGAACCACAAGTAACGGCGCATGACGACCTCGCCCAGCGTGCTCGACAGGCTGCGCTGTCGATCGAACCAGAAAAAGATCAGGAAATGGGTGGCGAGGTAGAAGAACCCGATGACCCCGAGGTTGCGGCGCACCGCGATGAGCCGGTGCCAGCCCGTGAGCGCGCGCAGCGGCGTGACGGCCAGGGCCAGCGTGATCAGAATCAGTCCGATCAGCCCTGTCGTGCGAATCGCGAAATTGACCTCGTTGACTCCGAGCTGATCGCGGGCCGCGTCCCACAGCAGCAGAACGGCCGGCACGCAGGCGTTGACGATGGCGAGCCGCTTGGCGAAGCGCGTATCGATGAACGCCTCAGAAGTCGGCATCGAGGTCCATGCCCGCGTAGAGGCTGCCCACTTGATCGGCGTAGCCGTTGAACATCAGCGTCGGCCGGCGCCCGGATTCGCCGATGCGCTGCTCGGTGGCCTGGCTCCAGCGCGGATGATCGTGGTTCGGGTTCACGTTGGCGTAGAAGCCATACTCCGACGGCGCCGAGAGATTCCACGTGTTCGGCGGCTGTGTCGCGACCAGCGTGATCTTCACGATCGACTTGATGCCCTTGAAGCCGTACTTCCACGGCGTCACGAGCCGTACCGGCGCGCCGTCCTGCGGCGGCAGGTCTTCACCGTAGAGGCCCGTCGCCAGCAGCGCGAGCGGATGCATGGCTTCGTCCAGCCGCAAGCCCTCGACATCCGGCCAGTCGAGTACGTCGGTGCGCTGGCCGGGCATCCGCGCAGCGTCGTGCAGCGTCTCGAACGCGACGAACTTCGCGTCGGCGGTTGGCTCGACCTGGGCGAGCAGCCTCGACAGCGAATAGCCCGCCCACGGAATGACCATCGACCACGCCTCGACGCAGCGCATTCGATAGACCCGCTCCTCGGGCGGACTGATCTTCCTGAGATCGTCCAGGTCGAATACGCGCGGCTTGTGCACGAGGCCGCCGACCGTGACGGTCCAGCCCGTCGTCTTGAAGCCGGCGGCCACGGCCGCGACGCCGTCCTTGTCGGTCGAGAACTCGTAGAAGTTGTTGTAATTGAGCACCGAGGGGCGCGGCGTCAGCGGCTCGTCGACCCAGTAGCCGTTCTGGTGCGGCGCGGTGAGCAGGCCGGCGATCGGGGGCATCTCGGAGGCGTCGAGCGACACGCGGTTGAGGGAACGATAGAGGAGCGTCGTGCCGGCCGCGCTAGCGGCGAGCAGACCGGCTCGCATGAAAGCGCGCCGGTTCACGTAGACCTGCCGCGGGGTGATCTCGCTGGAAGGGACTCTGGCGGACATGATTCTGAAGGGTTCTACGATCCGAAGGCGCGGTCGGTTACCGCGCCGGGCCGAAACACCCGGTGATCACACGACGGGAGGGCCCGCGCGTTTCGTCACCGGCCGCTCATCACCGCGGCTACAAGCCAAAGCACAGGATGTTCGGTCCGGCCGCCACGGCGACGTACTGCTTGCCGGCAACCATGAACGTCATCGCCGACGCCTTCATGCGGACGTTCGTTGGAAACTGCCAGAGGGTGCGGCCGTTGCGTTGGTCGACGGCGGCGAAACCGCCGTTGGGCTGGCCGTAGAAGATA
Source organism: Acidobacteriota bacterium (assembly GCA_031431095.1). GTDB lineage: Bacteria > Acidobacteriota > Vicinamibacteria > Vicinamibacterales > 2-12-FULL-66-21 > JAICSD01. The sequence goes on from JANPCT010000663.1 coordinate 11,483, forward strand.
AGACCGCCGGCAGTCGCCAACACGCCGGTCCAGGTCTTGGCGCGCGCCGCCCCTGGCTGCGCCACTTCCCACGCAATCTCGCCCGTCTCGATGTTGAGCGCACGCAGATACCGCTGGCCCGTCTGATCCGGATACCCGCCGGGACGGTCGCCGACACACTCCTCGAGCGCCAGCACGTAGTAGAGACGTGTCTGTGGCGAGAAGGCCGTCGACGACCAGTTCGCGGCATCCGTGGGACATCCGTCTGGATCCTTGACCACGGGCCGACCGTCAGGCCCGATGCTCGAGGCCCAATCCACACGGCGCAGAAACGGCTTGGCCAGCAGCAGCGCGCCATTCGTGCGATCGAGCACGTAGAAAAATCCGTTGCGATCGGCGTGGAGCAGCAGCTTCGAGGGCTTGCCGCGGTACAGCGTGTCCACGAGGACATTAGGCTCGGTCGCGTCTCGATCGGCCACATCCTGCGGCGTGAACTGGTAGTGCCACTTGATCGCTCCTGTTCGTGCATCGAGAGCGAGCACGCAATTCGTATAGAGGTTGTCTCCTGGGCGGTCCGCGGCACTGCCGCTCGGCCACGGATTGCCCGTGGCCCAATAGAGCGTGTCAGACGAGGCATCGTAGGACCCGGTGAGCCAGGTCGATCCCCCGCCGGTGACGGGCTCTTTTCCCTGCCACGTCTCGCTTCCCGGTTCGCCGCGGCGGGGCACGGTCCATTGGCGCCACGCCAGCTCGCCATTCTCCTTGTAGGCGGCGATGAATCCCCGGATGCCCGCGTCGGCGCCGGCGACCCCCACGACCACGGTGTCGTGGACGATGAGCGGCGCCATGGTCCCGCCGTAGAACTGCCCGTCTGTCGCCGGCGGCATCACCGTTTCCCACAGGAGCTTCCCGCTCCCGCGATCGAGCCCCAGCAGGTGCGCGTTGTCGGTGACAAAGAAGACCTTGTCTCGAAGGATCGCCACGCCCCGGTTCGTCCCGAGCCGCGAGTCACCCACCAGACCGGGAGTAGCCGGCCGCGAGTATTGCCAACGCGTGGCTCCTGTTAGCGCATCGAGAGCAAAGACCTGATTGGGACCCGTGACATACATCACACCAGCCGCGGCGATGGGCGTGGTCTCGATGCCGAAGTACTGG
>JANPCT010000664.1:0-2159 GCA_031431095.1 Acidobacteriota bacterium
TTGCGATTCGAATTCTAGTAATCTCCTGACGGCCGGGGCCCTTCGAGGGGCGGCGCTGCCTGACGCGCTCGTCCAGGCGCTTCTCCTCCCGTCGCGACTGGCGGCAGTGCCGCCTCTCGATGGGTCCCGTGCCGCCGCTCCCTGTCGCTCGACGGCGTCGCTACGGCGTGCCCTTGCGGGTCTTCAATGCGTCGTGATCCGGGTGCTCGAGATAGAAGGGATCGAGCGGGAAGCATCCTGACACCAGCCCGAGGCGCGGACCCGTGGTGCAGTCGCTGAACGTGCGGCATATTTGTTTGCGCTGCAGGGTGCGGCCCGAGAGCACGTCGGCCGGCAACTCCGGATACGACAGCACCATGCGTCCCAGCCCCACGAAGTCCGTCAGGCCGTGCCGTACGTTGTACTGCGCCACGTTCGGCAGCCATTCCTGCAGATAGCTGTACGCGGACCCGACGATCGCCAGCCCAGGGAAGTCCTTCTTCAGGCTGGCGGTCGCGGCGATCTGGCGGGCGACGCCGACCAGCGGATCCTCAGGCGGCAGATAGCCGTCACTCGGCGGGAACAGAGCCGGCCGCTGCATGTGCGGGTTGTAATACGGACTGCCGGCCGTTACGCAGATCCAGCGCACGCCCAGTCCCTCCAGCATCGAGAGCAGGACGCGCGCGTCGGCCAGCGCCGCATCGAGATCTTCCGCCCCGCTGTCGTGGAGCCCGAAGGAACTGATCGGCGCTGCCGGATCTTCCGGCACGCCGACGCCGGACTCGCTCTTGCGGAATGGCAGCATGTCGAACGCCGACAACCGCACCACCAGGCGCAACCCCGGGACCTTTGCCTGCACGCCCTCCACGATCGAGCGCAGGAACCTGGTGCGGTTCGCCATCGAGCCGCCGTAGCGTCCGGGGCGCTGCCGCGCGCTCAGCAGCTCGTGCCCGAGATAACCATGGCAATGCTTCACGTCCACGAACGCAAAGCCTGCCTCCCATGCGAGCCGCGCCGCGTCGATGAAGCGCTCGACGAGCCGATCCAGGTCGTCGTCCGTCAGCACGCGCACGCCGCCGGGGAAGCGGCGGTCGAGATGAGAGTGCGCGTACACGGTGAGCGGCTCCGGCGTGGAATGCTCCGACGGGCGTGCATAACGGCCGGAATGTGTGAGCTGCAGGCCGACGAACAGGTCCGTGTCGGCATCCGAACCAAAGCGCTCGCGGTGCGCCGCCACGAGCGCCTCGCGTAATCCGGCAATCCCTTTCTGCGTCTGCGGCGTCATGACCAACTGGTGCGGATTGGCGCGGCCGTCGTGCTGGACGGCCACGGCCTCGCCGCCCCATATCAGCTTCGCACCGCTGATGCCGAAGCGCTGCCATCGCCGGCGCGTCAGGTCGCCGGGTTCCCCCTCGCTCGTCCCGTCCCAGCCTTCCATCGGCAGGATGCAGAAGCGATTGCCGACACGGATGCCGTCCAGCTCGAACGGCTGCGCCAGGGGTGATGCAGCGCCGCTTTCGAGACTGTTGTCGAATTCCAGCGACGCGCCGCAGGCGTGAAGGTGCGCGCGGAAAGCGCCGGCGGTCTTGAACGACGCGACGCGCGGATAGGTGGTCACGCTCACGGCGGACAGGTCGTGGTACTCAGCGCGCGGGAGTTCCCCGGCAGCTTCATGCCAGCATTTCCAGCGTCGCGCCCTTGTAGCGGCCGAACACCTCGGTCGGCTCACCGGGGTGATCGAGCACCAGCACCGCCAGCACGTCCGGATAGGCGGCGCAGTACTGTTGGGCGAGCTGCGGACCGCCCACGAGAAATGCGGCCGACAGGGCGTCGGCCGTCGCGGCGTCGCCGGTAATGACGCTGGCGCCGAGGACGCCGTGCGCCGGGCGGCCCGAGCGCGGATCGATGACATGCCCGTAGCGATGGCCGTCGATCTCGACGAACTCTTCGCCGGCGCCGCTCGTGCCTACGGCGCCGTTCTTGATCCAGAGCCGGCCGACCCGCCGGCTCGCCAGGCGCGGTCGCAGGTCGACGGGCCAGCCGCGGCCCTTGCCGCCGAGCGCCAGCACGCTGCTGTGACCGGCCGACAGCAGCGCGCGCCGGGCGCCGCGCTCGCGCAGCAACTCGCCCATGCGGTCGAGCGCGTAGCCCTTGCCGATCGCGTCGAAGTTCACCTCGAC
>JANPCT010000665.1:0-2009 GCA_031431095.1 Acidobacteriota bacterium
CCGCAATCGGCGCCGACTGGCCCTTGCCGGGGACGACGCCCGTGGAGGCCGGGTTGTCGCGGGCGCGCAGCCTGCTGACGGACGGCGACGTCGCCCGGTACCGCACGCTCGGACGCGAAGTGGGACTGTTGCTCGGGCGCATCTGCCGCGAGCTCGCGCCCGGTGACGAAGAGCGCGACATTGCGCGCACGATCATGGACGGCGCCGTCGCCCTTCGTGCCCGTCCCATCGTCACGCTCGTCGGCTCCGACGAGCGACTGCGGCTGTATCGCCATCCGGTGCCGACCGCCGCCGCCTGGAAGCACGTCGTCATGGTGGCGCTCGGCGCCGAACGCGACGGCCTGGTGGTGTCGCTGTCGCGCATCGTCGCCGCCGGTGGGCCATCCGATCTGACCGCCCGCACGCGCGCCGCCGCATCCGTGTTCGGCCGCCTTCTCGACGCCACCCGTCCGGGCACGAGTGCGGCCTCACTCTACCGGGTGGCGGCCGGCGCGTATGCGGACGCCGGCTTTCCCGGAGAGGAGCGCAAACATCACCAGGGCGGTGCGATCGGCTACCGCGCGCGCGAATGGGTCGCGCACCCCGCGTCCGCCGAGTCGGTGCAGGCGCGCCAGGCGTTCGCGTGGAACCCGAGCATCGCCGGCACGAAAGTCGAGGACACGGCACTGGTCATCGACGATCGCCTCGAGATGATCACGACGACACCGGACTGGCCGGCGATTTCGCTGGGGACCGACCAGCGCCGGATCGTCGCATCCGATGTGTGGCGCCTGTGAGCGCGACAGACGTCGGGCGCACGCCCGGACTGGCCGGGGTCTTCGCGGTCCCGCCGCTGCCGCGCCGGACGGACGCGCGGCGGACGCTTGACCTCGATGCCGCCGAAGCCGTGGCGCGTCACATCGAGGCGGGCGGCATCACGCGGTTCCTCTACGGCGGCAACGCCTTTCTGTACCACGCGTCACTCGTCGACTTCGCGTCGCTGCTGGAGTGGCTGTCGGGATTTGCCGCCAGCCGATGGGCGATCCCGAGCATCGGACCGTCGTTCGGCCGCGCGCTCGACCAGGCACACCTGCTCAAGCAGCGATCGTTCCCCGCGGTCATGATGCTGCCCTGCAGCGACCCGCGCGATGCGCGTGGCATGGAAGCCGGCCTCCGTGAAGTCGCCGCCGAAGCCGCCACGCCGTTGATCCTCTACCTCAAGTCGGAGGATGGCTTCGGATCGGATCGCGACGAGGGGCTGGACGCCGTCGGCCGGCTTATCGACGAGGGCGTCGCCATCGCCATCAAGTACGCCGTCGTCCGTGCCCATCCTCTCGAGGACGATTATCTCGACGGTCTGCTCCGCCGCGTCGACCGCGCCCGCATCATCAGCGGCATGGGTGAGCGTCCGGCGATCGAGCACCTGCGTGACTACCGGCTGGTCGGGCTCACCACCGGATCCGGATGCATCGCGCCGCGACGGTGTCAGGAGCTGTTCGACGCTGCCGGCGCCGGGGACTGGACCCGCGCGGCGGCGCTGCGCGGCGGGTTCATGCCGCTCGAGGACATGCGCGACGCGTGGGGTCCCGCGCGGGTCCTGCATCATGCGACGGAGCTCGCCGGCGTGGCGCCGACAGGGCCGATCCCTCCCTATGTCTCAGCCCTCGACGCCAGCCGCGTCGCGCAGCTCGCCCCGGTGGCGCGCGCGCTCCGGAGTTTCGACGCATGACGCGCGGCCGCAAGTCGCCCGGCGAGCTTCGCAGCCATCGCTGGTTCGGCCCGGACGATTTCCGATCGTTCGGCCATCGATCGCGCGCGAAACAGGCCGGCTTCAGCGCCGAAGACATGGCGGGCAAGCCGGTCATCGCGATCCTGAACACCTGGAGCGACGCCAATCCGTGTCACACGCACTTCAAGATGCGCGCCGAAGACGTCAAGCGCGGCATCTGGCAGGCCGGCGGCTTTCCGGTAGAGATGCCGGCAATGTCGCTCTCCGAACCCATGCAGAAGCCGACCACCATGCTGTACCG
>JANPCT010000666.1:0-3871 GCA_031431095.1 Acidobacteriota bacterium
CTCCTCCCGTGCCCCGACCATGTATATCGAACTTCACGCGTCGTCCGCCTTCTCGTTCCTCGATGGCGCGTCACTGCCCGAGGCGCTGATCGAACGCGCCGCGGCGCTTGGCTACCCGGCGCTGGCCCTGCTCGACCGCGACGGCGTCTACGGTGCGCCGCGGTTCCACCTCGCCGCGAAAAAAGCCGGCATCAAGGCCATCGTCGGCGCCGAGTTGACCATTGCCAGTGGCGGGTCGCGGACGGAAGGACGAGGGCCGGGACTCGGGCCGCGGCCGCCGATCCTCGCTCCTCACTCATCGGACTCCATCTTCAAACTCCCCGTGCTCATCGAATCGCAGGCCGGCTACCGCAACCTGTGCCGGCTGTTGTCGATGGCCAAGCTGCGGGCGCCGAAAGGCGAGGGGGCGCTCACGCTCGACGAGATCGACGGCCACACGTCGGGACTGATTGCGTTCGGCGGGCGGGCGATGCTGAGCGGGGCGCGGTTCGGCGTCGGCGGGCTCGTCGATCGCCTCGTCGGCGTATTCGGGCGCGCCGGCACCTACCTCGAAGTCCAGCGCCACCTGCTGCGCGATGAGGAATCCGACAACCATGCGTTGCGCGATCTCGCCGCCGCCTTTCATCTGCCGATCGTCGCGACCAATGGCGTGCGCTTCGCCGCGCCTGTGGCGCGTCCGCTCTATGACGTGCTCACGTGCATCCGGCACAAGACCACGCTCGCGCGCGCCGGCCGGCGCCTGAGTTGTAATGCCGAGCGGTACCTGAAGACACCGGCGCAGATGGGCAAGTTGTTCGCCGACCTGCCCGAGGCGCTGACCGCATCGGGTGAGCTGGCCGATCGGCTCTCCTACTCGATGGACAATCTCGGCTACCGGTTTCCTGAATATCCGGTTCCCGAAGGAGAGTCGATGGCCTCGTTCCTGCGCAAGATCACGCAGGCGGGCGCGCGGGATCGGTATCGTCCGATCGAGCCGCGGCACACGCGGCAACTCGAGCGCGAGCTGGATCTGATCGAGAAACTCGATCTCGCCGGCTACTTCCTGATCGTCTGGGACATCGTGAATTTCTGCCGCCAGGAGCGGATTCTGGTGCAGGGGCGCGGCTCGGCCGCCAACAGTGCGGTCTGTTACAGCCTCGGCATCACCGCCGTCGATCCCATCGGCATGGACCTGCTCTTCGAGCGCTTCCTGTCGGAGCAGCGCGGCGAATGGCCCGACATCGATCTCGACCTGCCGAGCGGCGATCGCCGCGAGCGGGTCATCCAGCACGTCTACGACAAGTACGGAAAGCTCGGCGCGGCGATGACGGCGAACGTCATCACCTATCGCGGCCGCAGCGCGGCGCGCGAAGTCGGCAAGGCGCTGTCGATCGAACCCGGTATCGTCGACAAGCTCGCGAAGGTGATGAACCATTTCGAGTTCGTCGATCCGCACGATACGCTGACGCGCAACCTCGCCCAGGTCGGCATGGACGGCGCCGACCCGACGATTCAGCTGTTCGGCACGCTGTGGCACCAGATCCAGGATCTGCCGCGCCATCTCGGGCAGCATTCCGGCGGCATGGTGATCTGCCAGGGCCGCCTCGACGAAGTCGTCCCGCTCGAGAACGCCTCCATGCCGGGCCGCGTCGTCATCCAGTGGGACAAGGACGACTGCGCCGACATGGGCATCGTCAAGGTCGATCTGCTCGGGCTCGGCATGATGGCGGTGCTGCAGGACGCGCTGGAGGTCGTCAATCAGGAAGTGGGACGCGGCAGGCTGGAGGAGGGGGCGCCGGGGTCCGATTCGAGCACTCGCGCCCGGCCGGCCGCTTCCAGTCTCCAGCCTCCACTGGATCTCGCCCATCTCCCACCCGACGATCCCGCTGTCTACCGCATGCTGCAGGAGGCGGACACGATCGGCATCTTCCAGGTGGAGTCACGGGCGCAGATGGCGACGCTGCCGCGGCTGAAGCCGACGACCTTCTACGACATCGTCGTCGAGGTGGCGATCATCCGGCCGGGACCGATCGTCGGGCAGATGGTGCATCCATACCTGAAGCGGCGGCAAGGTCAGGAGCCGGTCGAGTATCCCCATCCCTCGCTCGAGCCGATCCTGGCGCGGACACTGGGCGTGCCGCTGTTCCAGGAGCAGTTGTTGCGCATGGCGATGGTCGCCGCCGGGTTCAGCGGCGGTGAGGCGGAGGAACTGCGGCGGGCGTTCGGATTCAAGCGATCCGAGAAGCGGATGCAGCAGATCGAGGGGAAGCTGCGCGCCGGCATGGAGCACCGGGGCATCACGGGCGCGGCCGCCGCGGAGATTATCCGCTCGATCACGTCGTTCGCTCTGTACGGGTTCCCCGAATCACACGCCGCGAGCTTCGCGCTGCTTGTCTACGCCAGCGCGTATCTCAAAGCGCATTACCCGGCCGCCTTCTACGCCGCGATGCTCAACAACCAGCCGATGGGTTTCTACCATCCCTCGACGCTCGTCAAGGATGCACAGCGGCACGGCGTGCGCTTCGCGTCCATCGATGTGCAGGTGTCGGACTGGTTCTGCCGCGTGCAGCCGGACGGGCGGGTACGGCTCGGCCTCATGTACGTCAATGGGCTCCGCCATGAGACGGGAGAGGCGATCGCCAATGCCGATTGCCGATTGGCGACTGAAGATCGGCGATCCCGGGAGATCCCACGGTGCCCGAAGTGCGGCTGTGACGATCAATCCCTGCTGGAGACCCTGCACACGCACGAAGGGTTCTGCAATGTCTGCTCGCATCTCTGGACGCTCCCAATCCTCAATCACCAACCGCCCATCGCCGATCTTCAATCGCCAATCGCCAATCGCTTCGACTCCCTGGACACGCTGATCCGCCGCACGGGTTTGCGCCGCGACGAAGTGGCGGCGCTGGCGGAGATCGGCGCGCTGAACGCGTTCGGCTTCGACCGCCGCACCGCGTTGTGGCAGGTGGAACAGGCCATCCGCCCCGCGGGGGAGCTGTTCGAAAACATCGAGGCGCAAGGAACGAGGATCGAGGATCGCACCTCTCCGTTGACGCCCATGACCATTCCGGAGCGCCTGCTGGCGGATTACGCGGGCACCAGCTTGACGATCGGACCACACCCGATGTCGTTGCGGCGAACCGAGCTGGCGCTGCGCGGTGTGCTGCGCGCGAGCGAGCTGGCGGCGGGGCGGCATGGGCGGCGCGTGCGGGTTGCGGGAGCCGTCATCACGCGGCAGCGGCCCGGAACTGCCAAGGGCTTCGTGTTCCTCACGCTCGAGGACGAAACCGGCATCGCCAACATCATCGTCCGCCCCGATCTCTTTTCCGAGCAGCGCACCACCATCGTCGGGGAACCGTTTCTCCTGGTCGAAGGGACCCTGCAAATCCAGGAAGGAGTGACATCCGTCAAGGCGGAACGGCTACACTCTCTCGGTGGAAACTCGCCGCCACTGGACTCTCACGATTTCCGATAGGCTTCCGCTGGCAATGCCCTTGCAAACTCCAGCGCATATGAGGCGAAAGCTGTTACTGCTGGCCGGCGCGATCTGCCTTGCCACCGCCTGTCACGCCCACATCCGCTCGACGCAGACCGGCCCCCCCACCGCAGACCAGATCGCGGAGCTGTGGCACGCGCCCGAAGCGAATCGGGACCTGTTCGCGGGCGTCGGCGGCAGCCGGCTCGCGCCCGACCCGGCGGCCGTCTACCGGGTGCTCGAGACCAAACGTGCCGGCTTCAGCATGGGGATGACCGTCGAAGGGCCGGACAAACGGAAGTGGAGCGCCAAGCTTCCTCCGGAAGCCTCGACGGAAGTGGTCGCCTCACGCCTGCTGTGGGGTCTCGGGTATCATCAGCCGCCGATCTACTATGTAGGGAGGTGGAACGCTGAAGG
>JANPCT010000667.1:0-1610 GCA_031431095.1 Acidobacteriota bacterium
CGGCTGCAACCTGAGCCGGTTCGTCGACCACCCCGGCGAGGGTCGATCCGCCGAGGGCCGTCGCGACGACGGGGATGCAGGCGAGGACGAAGGTTGCGGCGCGCATGATGGCGTCCTTACTTGTTCAGGAGCTCGAGCAGATAATCGGTCGCGACCTTCGATCGCATGGTGGAGAGCCTCTGGACGATCTCCTTCTTCAGGGTGATGTCCTGCTCCTTGCGCGCCAGCGCGACGAGGGCCTCCGCGTTGTTCGACGTGAACAGCCCATTGATGATCGCCTTGCGGATGTCGGGGCTCTTGTCGCCGTTGTAGATCTCGACCAGCGTGTCGGCGGTGCGCTTGCTGCCCATCAGCGCCAGGTTGCGCACCGACAGGAGGCGCAGCTCGGCGTTCTGTTCGCCGCGCGCCAGTTCGCTCAATCGGGTCAGGCTGCCGCCGGTGAAGAGGGCGCGGATGATGCCCTTCTTCACGTCCACCGACGGTTCCTTCTGATAGAGAGCCCACAGCTCCTCGTGCGCTCCCATGTTGCCGAGCTGCTGCACGGCGGTGGCGCGCAGCTCCGCGTTCTGTTCGCTCTGCGCGGCGTTGAGCAGCCGGTCCTTCTCACCGGCCTGCATGAACGAGCCCAGGATGCGCTTCTTCAGGTCGACGTCCGACGAGGCGGCGTAGATTTCGGCCAGAGCGGCCCGGCTCTCGCGGCCGCCGTGAATGCCGAGATAGCGGACGGCGCGCATCTGCAGGTCGGGGTTGCCGTTCCCCTTCGCGATGTTGACGAGCACGTCGCGCGCGCGCGTCGAATTGCTCTGCGCCAGCACGAATAGCGCCTGCGCCTTGAGCTTCGGCGATCCGGTGCCCTGCAGCACCTTCTGCAGCATTGGCACGGCCTCCTCAGGGGCGCTGTTCTGCAGCGCGTTCAGCGCCATGATCTTCAGCTCCTCGTCGCTCTCCGCCGCGGGGTCGATCGGCGCGCCCGAGCGCGCCTTGACTTCCACTTCGAGGGCGCGGGCGTCACTGAGGTAGCGGCTCTTCGGATAGTCCTTGACGAGGGCCGTGATCGTGTTCAGGGACTCCGGCCGCTGCCCGAGCTTGTTCTGCGCGTAAGCCTTCCAGTACATCGCCGCATCCGACTTCGCGCTCCTCAGCTCGATGACCTTGTCGAAGCTGCTCACGGCGCGGTCCCATCGCGACGAGTCCAGCGCCTGCTGTCCCTGGTCGTAGTAGCTGCTCTCACGTTCGCGATCCCGCTGCTCGCGCTCTTTCTCACGCTGCGCGTCGTCCTTCTCACGCTGCGCCCGGGTCAGCTCCCGTTCGCGGTCGCTCTGCCTCTCCCATGCGGCGGTCACGCCCGTGACGGTCCACGCTGCCTCGCGGGCGTCGGCCGCCGCCGCGCGGGCCGCCGCCGCGTCCGTCCTCTGCTGCGCCGGCATCGGCGCAGCAGCGGCGACGTCCTGCGCGTGAACGGCTGGCGCGGTCAGGGCCGCGGCAATCGTCAGGGTCATTGCCAGTGTCTGTCTCTTCATGGGTTCCATCTCTTCGTTGTGAACACGCTGAAACGTTAAATGGTGAATGCGGGGCGAGGCAGGCCGGATCACGACCCCATCGTGTGCTGG
>JANPCT010000668.1:0-2740 GCA_031431095.1 Acidobacteriota bacterium
GTGCTCGCGCTCGAACCGGATCTGTATCTGCTCGGACCGGCCGGTGCCTATCTGGTGGCGCGCCTCTCGCACACGGGGGCGGCGGTCCTGCTGCTCACGGCCCTCGCGCTATGGACGATCGTCCCGGTCGCCGTGGCAGCCATTCGCTTCGCGCTGCCGGCGCGGCGACGCCGGCCCGCGCTCATCACCACGCATTCATTGTCTCCGACGGAGGAGGTCAGGCTCTCATGAAGAAGAGAGGAATGTTGTTCCTCGCGGCAGTCAGCACCCTCGGCATCGCGATCGGATGCTCGTCGGACACCGATTCAGTCGCGGCAGGCGCGGACGGCGGCAAGACGCCGACACGCGCGGCGGCAAAAACCGTCACGCCGGCGATGCTCGAGAAAGGGCAGGCCATCTACAAGTCGAACTGCATCCCGTGTCACGGCGCCGGCGGCAAAGGCGATGGTCCCGGCGCGGGCGTGCTGAAGCCGCCGCCGCGCGACCACACCGACTACGCCTACATGAGCACGTTGACGGACAAGAACATCGCCGACGTCATCAAGATGGGAGGCGCGATCAAGGGGCGCCCGCTCATGCCGAGCCATCCGCAGATCGTCGGCGCCGACATGGACGCGCTGGTCGCCTACGTCCGCTCGCTCAGCGCCCCGAAATAGCGCCAGACCGTCACGCCCTTGATCCGCGCTTCGATCCGGCGCAACTCCTCGAGCAGCGTCGTAAGCCCGGAGCGGCGGTCCGACGAGTTCATTCGCCGGAGGATATCGGGGTGTCGGCGCGGCGACTGTGATCGGCGTCATCTTGGATGGGTCCACTGCGCGCCGCCGATCGCGATCGGCGCGGAACGCGCGGTTACTCGGCGGCGGTCGTCTCCAGCGTCGGGCGGTCGAGGACGACGAAGCCGTCCTTCTCAGTGCGGACGATGTCTTCCTTGCCCCATCGGCTCATGATCCGGATACCGGTTTCTATGGTCGTGCCGGTCATGTCCGCCAGCTCCTGCCGCGACAGCGCCAGGGGGATGAACGTGCCGCCGCGCTCGGCCCGGCCCATTTCGCCCGCCAGCTTCAGGAACAGGCGTGCGAAGCGCGGCTCGATGCGCGTGCCGCTCAACTGCGCGAGCCGATTCGTCAACTCGACGAGCCGGATGGTCATGCCGAGCATCAGGCCGCGCACGAGCGAGGGGTGTTCCTCGAGCAGGCGGAAGAACGTGGCGCGCGGGATCACGACGCAGACGGTGTCTTCGAGCGCGACGGCGCTCGCCGGAAACGGGCGGCCGTCGTATGCGGCCACCGCGCCGAGCGGATCGCCGGTGCCGAAGATCTCCAGGATTAGGTCCTTGCCGTTCGGCAGCATCTTGGAGATCTTCACGCGCCCCGAGGCGATCGTGTAGAACGCGTCCGACGGCGCCTCCTGCTCGAAGATGAGCTGGCCCTTCTCGTAGCGCCTGACCACGGCGGCCTGCGCGATGGTGTGCAGGTCTCCGGGCGACAGCTTCCGGAAGACTGGCGTCACCTGCAGCACGTCCTCGACTTCCCGGGGGCCCGAGGGCATTCCCGCATTGTATGACGGCGGTCATAGGGCGGCGGCCGCCGGTCGGCGATGCTGACTCAGCGCCCGGACTCTCCCGGCCCGACACGAGGAGATCGCATGCGGTCACTGGCTGCTCTGTTTCTGATTCTCGCTTCGGCCTCATTCAAATCGGCGCCCGTGAAGGCGGCCCCGGATCGCTTTCGCACCGTCGACATCGTCGCGACCGACGACATGAAATACAACGTCACGACCGTCGCCGCGAAGCGGGGGGAGCATCTTCGAATCCGCCTGGTCACGAAAGGTGTAATTCCGAAAATCGCCATGGCGCACAACGTCGTCGTGCTGAAACTCGGCACCGACATCCCGAAGCTCTTGAAGGACGGCGCACCGGAGCGCGCCACCGACTTCATCCCCCTGCCGATGAACGGTGCGGTGATCGCGAAGACAGCATTTGCCGGGCCTGGAGAGACGGTGCAGGTGACCTTCACTGTCCCCGCGAAGCCCGGGCAGTACCCCTACATCTGCACGTTCGCGGGGCACTACCAGGCAGGCATGAAGGGCACGCTCGTCGTCAAGTAGGGAACGGCCGAAGATGCGCCTGAATGCGTGCGAGCTCGAGATCGATCTGTTCTGCCGGGGACTCAGGATCCCCGACGATGTCGTGCTGGACGGGGCGCGTGAAGTACGGCGCACGCGAGCCGGGCTCGGGTCGGGCCTCGAACTGGTGATTCCGACCGGTTCCTGGCTGAAGCCCGAGATCTGGATGAATGCGCCGGTGGCCGAGCCGTTCGCACAGACCTCCCCTTACGTCCTGCGCGGCGGCCCTAATCAATTCGAGCTCCGGGACGAGCGCGACGGACAGACGTATGGGGCCCGCGTGCCACCGCGGCCCGTCTGGTACGGATGGGAGACGTCGCGCGGTACGCCGATGGCGCGGGTCGGCGTTCTGCAGGGCACGTATCTCGGCATCTACATCAATCCGGTCTGCGCGTTCTGGGAGTCCGGGCTCAATTGCCGGTTCTGCACGACCGGGCACAACGTCGGCGGCGCCGAAAGCGCGGCCAAGACGATAGCGGACGTCGTCGAGACCTGCGGCGCCGCGCGGGAACACTCAGGCGCGACGTTCGTGCACCTGAACGGCGGGTTCCAGGGCGGGCACGCGTTGACCTCGGTCGAGCCGTTCGTCGACGCGATCAAGCAGGAAGTCGGGATG
>JANPCT010000669.1:0-2223 GCA_031431095.1 Acidobacteriota bacterium
TGACGGCATGTTGTACTTCCGCACGACCTTGCCCGCCTTGTCGCGGATTTCGATCGTCGGCTGCTTCTTCTCGTCGGGACTGTCCACGACGATCTTCCGCGACAGACCGGTGACTTCGTCCACTTCCTCGTGGAAGGTGACGTCGGACACCAGGTCCTTGTACTTCACGGTGCCGGCGTCCTCGGTCAGGATCGAGAACGTGTAGGGGTCCCACTCGACCAGGATGGTGCCCTGCTCGACGTGGTCGCCGTCCCGCGCCTTGAGGCGGGCGCCGTAGACGATCGGATAGCGCTCGCGGTCGCGCCCCTTCGAGTCCTGGATGACGATGGACCCGGTGCGGTTCATGACCACCAGTTCGGTCTTCGAGTCGGCCGTCTGCGGCCCCTGGGTCTTGGTCTCGACGACCTGCAGCCCCTGGTAGCGGACGGTGCCGGCATGCTTGGCGTCGAGCGACGACTGCTCGTTGACCCGCGACGCCGTGCCGCCGATGTGGAACGTGCGCATCGTCAGCTGCGTGCCGGGCTCGCCGATGGACTGCGCCGCGATGACGCCGACCGCGAGGCCGAGCTCGACCAGCTTGCCGGTCGCGAGGTCGCGGCCGTAGCACTTCGCGCAGCAGCCGCGCCGCGCCGCGCACGTGAGCACGGAACGGATGCGGACCTTCTCGATGCCCGCTTCCTGGATGGCCGTCGCGGTCGTCTCGTCCAGCTGATCGTTCTGGTTGACGATGACCTCGCCGGTGAACGGGTCCGCGATGCGCTCGAGCGTGACGCGCCCGATGATGCGCTCGCGGAGCGGCTCGATGATCTCGCCGCTTTCGACGATCGCCCGCGCGTCGATGCCGTCCATCGTGCCGCAGTCGATCTCGTGGATGATGACGTCCTGCGCCACGTCGACGAGACGCCGCGTCAGGTAGCCCGAGTCCGCCGTCTTCAACGCCGTGTCGGCCAGACCCTTGCGGGCGCCGTGCGTCGAGATGAAGTACTGGAGAACCGTCAGCCCTTCGCGGAAGTTCGACGTGATCGGCGTTTCGATGATCTCGCCCGACGGCTTGGCCATCAGCCCGCGCATGCCCGCCAGCAGGCGAATCTGCTGCTTCGAGCCGCGCGCGCCGGAGTCGGCCATGATGTAGACCGGGTTGAAGTTGCGGCCCGACTGGTCGAGCTCCTCCATCTCCGAGAACATCGCGTCCGCGATCTTCTCGGTGACTTCCGACCACACCGCGATGACCTTGTTGTAGCGCTCGCCGTTGGTGATCGCCCCTTCGAGGTACTGCCCTTCGACCTTGATCACTTCGTCGCGCGCGGCTTCGACGAGCGCCGGCTTCTGCGACGGGATGACGAGGTCGTCGATGCCGATCGAGATGCCCGAGCGGGTCGCGTAGGTGAACCCGAGCGTCTTCAGGCTGTCGAGCATCTCGACGGTCGTGGCGAGACCGTAGCGGAGATAGCCGTACTGCACGAGCTGCTGCAGGCCCTTCTTCTTGAGCAGGCCGTTGACGAAGGGCATCCCCTTCGGCAGCGAGCTGTTGAGAATGACGCGGCCGACGGTTGTGTTGATGACCTTGTTGTTGACCGTCTGCACTTCGGCATACTGCACGCCCTGGTCGTCGCGGGCGACGGTCAGGTCGATCAGCTCACCGGTGATGCGGACGCGAATCGGCGTCAGCGTTTCCAGCTCCCCCGCTTCCAGCGCGAGCACGACGTCGTCCGGGTTGCCGAACGCGCGGCCCTCGCCCTTGGCGCCGGGCTTGGACTTGGTCAGGTAGTAGCAGCCGAGGACAACGTCCTGCGACGGGATCGCGATCGGCTGGCCGCTGGCCGGCGACAGGATGTTGTTCGAGGACATCATCAGGACGGATGCCTCGATCTGCGCCTCGGGACCGAGCGGCACGTGCACGGCCATCTGGTCGCCGTCGAAGTCGGCGTTGAACGCCGTGCAGACGAGCGGATGGATCCGGATCGCCTTGCCCTCGACGAGGACGGGCTCGAACGCCTGGATGCCCAGGCGATGCAGCGTCGGCGCGCGGTTGAGCAGGACCGGGTGCTCGCGGATGACCTCCTCGAGGATGTCCCACACCTCCGGACGCTGCTGCTCGACCATCTCCTTCGCCTGCTTGATCGTGGCGACGAGGCCGCGCTCTTCGAGCTTGTTGTAGATGAACGGCTTGAACAGCTCGAGTGCCATCTTCTTCGGCAGCCCGCACTGGTGCAGCTTCAGCTC
>JANPCT010000670.1:0-6294 GCA_031431095.1 Acidobacteriota bacterium
TCGCCGATCACTACCGGGCGCAAGGCTCGTTTGTGGCGCTCGGCGGCCTTCACGTGACATCGCTCCCTGATGAAGCCGCACCGCACGCGGACGCAATCTTCCTCGGTCCGGGGGAGCAGACGTTTCCGTGTTTCCTCGATGACTTTCGCCGCGGGACCACCGCCCCTGTCTACCGCTCGACCGAGGGCCGCACCCTCGAGCGCCTGCCGCCGATCCGTCGCGACCTGATCGCGCGGTCGCGCTACCTGGTGCCGAACTCCATCGTCGTCACGCGTGGCTGTCCGCAGCATTGCGAGTTCTGCTACAAGGACGCGTTCTTCTCCGGGGGACGCGGCTTCTACACCCAGCGGGTTGACGATGCCCTTGCCGAGATCGATCGGCTGCCCGGCCGGCACTTGTACTTCCTCGACGACCATCTGCTCGGCGATCCCAGGTTCGCGCGCGCCCTCTTCGACGGCATGCGTGGCATGAATCGCCTGTTCCAGGGTGCCGCGACCGTCGATTCGATCCTGCGCGGCAACCTGATCGAGCATGCGGCCGCGGCCGGATTGCGCAGCCTCTTCGTCGGTTTCGAGACGCTCACCCCCGCCAATCTGGTGCGGAGCAACAAGCGGCAGAATCTCGGACGCGACTACCGCGCCGTCGCCGACCGGCTGCACGGGCTCGGCATCATGATCAACGGCAGCTTCGTGTTTGGCATGGACGACGACGGCGAGGATGTATTCCGCCGGACGGTCGATTGGGCGATCGACAACGGCATCACGACTGCCACCTTCCATGTCCAGACGCCCTATCCCGGGACGAAGTTGTATGCCCGGATGGAGGCGGAGCGGCGGCTGACCACCACCAATTGGGATCTCTACGACACGCGCCACGTCGTCTACCGGCCCGCCCGATTGCGTCCCGAGGTCCTCAAGGACGGATATGACTGGGCCTATCGTGAGTTCTACCGGTGGTCGTCGATTGCGCGCGCCTCGCTCGAACACGGCACCATCAAGCACCAGGCGAAGCACTTCTTCTATGCGGCCGGATGGAAGAAATTCGAAGCGGCGTGGAACATGGCGATCCGCGCGCGGCAGCTCGGGCATATGACGCCGGTGCTCGAAGCGGTGCTGTCGAGAGTGTCTGGTCGCGCGATCGACGTCGTCGCGGAGCCCGACGGCAGTAAGATAGCCGCCAGCAACGCGATCCAGTCCTGAGGATGCCCCATGTCGATGCGACCCGTACTGCTCATGTCCGCGCTCTGCTGTTTCGCGCTCGTGGCCGCCGCTCAACAGCCGCCGCCACTACCGGCGCCACAGGCGCCTGTTACAAGTCTCGGCGCTGACGCCAACGGCAATCCGCGCCGGCTCGCGATCAAGACCGGGCACATCTCGAACTACGACGAAAGTAAGGTGGCGCCGTACACCCTGCCCGACCCGCTGGTACTGAGCAGCGGGCAGCCGGTGCGTGACGCGCGCGCGTGGGAGCGGCAGCGCCGCCCGGAGATCATGCGCTTCTACGAGAAGGAGATCTTCGGCCAGGTGCCAGCGAGCGCGCCGCGCGTCACCTGGCGCGTGACCGCGACCGAACCAGCCGCCCGCGAGGGGACTGTGACGATCAAACGAATCGCGGGAACGATGGGTGAGACTGCGGACGCGCCGGTGATTCCGCTCACGCTCTACACCCCGGCCAAGGCCAAGGGTCGCGTGCCGATCATCCTGCTGGTGAATTTCGGCGGTGGAACCGCGCCCGCCGGCGCCACCGCGCCGCCCGGCGAACCGCCCGTCGCCGCCGACATCATCAGCCGTGGCTGGGGTTACGCCACGATCGCCTACCAGGACATCCAGCCCGATCGAAAGACCAGTCTCGACGAAGGTGTGATCGGGCGTACGCGCCGCGCCGGAGAGACGCCGGCGCCCGACGAGTGGGGCGCCATCAGCGCGTGGGCCTGGGGCGCCAGCCGTGCGATCGACTATCTCGCGACTGATTCATCGGTGAACGCCGGCCGCATTGCGCTGTTCGGGCACTCGCGTCTCGGCAAGACCGCGTTGTGGGCATCCGCGAACGATCCGCGTATCGCCGCCGTCTTTTCGAGCTGCGCGGGAGAAATGGGCTCGGCGCTGTCGAGGCGCGACTGGGGCGAGACGGTCGATGACATGGTGCAGAACTTTCCGTGGTGGTTCTCCGCGTCGTTCCAGAAGTGGGCCGGCCGCTGGAACGAAATGCCGGTGGACGCGCACATGCTGATCGCGCTCAGCGCCCCGCGCCCCGTGTTCCTGACCGGAGGGACGGCGGATCAGTGGGCCGATCCGGTCGGCGAATATCTCGCCGCCGTCGCTGCCTCGCCGGTGTACCGGCTCCTCGGCAGGAACGGTCTTGGTGTCGCGGCGACGCAGCCGCCGCTCGACACTCCGGTGACGGGCGGCGATCTGGGCTGGCACTACCACACCGGCCCGCACGCGGCGACGCCGGCCGACTGGAAGGCGTTTCTCGTCTTCCTCGACAAGTACTTCTAAGCGGCTTACGGGCTCTTCTTCGCCGCGTTCTGGCGTTCGGTGGTGGGCGGGCGCCTCGCCGCTCTGCGGCGAAGCCACTCTTGAGAAATTGTGAATTCCGCCTAAAGGCGGAAACTACGGAGCCCTGCGTTGGAGTTCCTGAGAGCCCTGCGTTGGAGTTCCTGTAGTTTCCGCCTTCAGGCGGAAGGTCCGAGAGCGCCACTTGGTCGGCACCCGGCTACTAAAACGTGATTCTGATCCCGAGCTGCGTCTGCCGCGCCGAGGTGACGGTCGCGCGGACGCGGCCGAAGCTGGTGAGCGGCGCTTCCGTCTGTGACACTCCCGAAAAGGCAAGCAGCGTAGGAACGCCGAAGTTGGCGCGGTTGAGGACGTTGAAGACCTCGGCGCGGACTTCGGCGCGGGCTCGTCCGCCAAGGGTGAAGCGCCTGACCGCCGCGAGATCGACGGTGCGGAGATTCGGGCCGCGGAACGCGCCGCGCGGGCTGTTGCCGAACGTCCCTTGCGGCTGCAGGACGAAGGCGGAGGGATCGAACCACTGGCCGGGACGTCCGAGTATCGCGCTCGCGGCCGTCCGGCCGGGAGCGAGGTCGGGACGATCGAGTCCGCTGGTCGGCGCAATCGACGGCGACCACTGCGACCGCGACCAGTTGTTCTGCACGAACACGGTGAGCGGCAGCCCGCTGCGCACGGTGCTGATCCCCGCCACCTGCCAGCCGCGCGCGAAGGGCAGATCCCAGGTCAGGTTCATCACCCAGTTGTGCCGCGTGTCCCAATCGGACGGGCCCTTGTTGTAACCGGGGATCACTTCAGGAAAGGCGACGGTGGTGCCGTTGGTCGCGTCCGAGAAGAACGTCGACGCCTGGGTGGTGTCTTCGCTGCGCGACCACGTGTACGAGGACTGCAACGACAGCCCGGCGCGCCAGGTGCGCCGCAGTTCCACCAGGAGCGCGCGATACCAGGAGTCGCCGTCGCTGCTCTTCAGCTCGATGGTGGCGAAACTGCGATTCGGCCGCGGCAGACCGGCGGCGAAGAAGGGCCGTCCGTCCGCGCCGGTCGTCGGCGTTGGAATGTTGACGTCGGTGTTGCGGTACAGGTGCGCGCCGCGAGACGCGGCGTAGCCGACGGTGGCGATGACGTCGCCAGGCAGCGCGCGCTGAACGCTGGCGTTCCACACGTGCAGGCGCGGACTCTGCAGATCCCACTGCATCGGGCGGATGGTATTGCCGACGCCTCGATCGAAGGGCGGCGAGGGAAACGTCGGATTGGGAATGACGAAGCGCGGCGTCGCGGGGGGATTCGTCACAGTGACGATCAGGTTCTGCTGCACCGTGCTGCCGAAGTAGAGGCCGTAGCCGCCGCGCACCGATGTCGTTCCGTCGCCAAAGACGTCCCAGGCCGCGCCGATCCGGGGAGAGAGATTGATACGGCCGGGCCCCTCGTAGAGCCTGCCGACCGTGGGCGTGCTGTCGCTCAGGTTGACCAGCGCTGAATCCCGTCCTTTGCGATCGATCGGCATCGTCGTCGCCTCGTAGCGGAGGCCGGCGTTGAGGGTGAGCCGCCGCGTCAACGAGATGCTGTCCTGCGCGTAGACGCCGTAGAGCGTCCAGGGCCAGTCGCGATTGATATCTCCCGCGGGCGGCAGCCCGACGAACCGCGTGGCGCGGTTCTCGAGGAACGCGCGGACGTTGGCGAAGGTGTAGATCCCGAGGCTGAACGTCGGGTTGGTCATCGAGTCGCGGTAATGCTCGACCAGCGCGCCGGCCTTGAGCAGGTGACGGCCGCGCGTCTGCGTCACATCGTACTGGCCGCTGTAGACGTCCTGCGCGAGCCGCAAGTTGGCGGAGCTCTGCGGGCCGAAGCGCTGCATCCCGCCGATGTCGATGTCGCCGACCAGGCCGCGGCCCGCGACGAACGGCGGCAACGGGGAGGCGAGATTGGCTTCGACGTTCTGGCCGACGCGCGTGCGGCTGTAGCCGAAGCGCGCGGTCTGCAGCGTCCGTTCCGAGCGAACGTTGCGGTATTCCGCAGTCAGGAACTGGCCGGTCGAGATGAAGGAGCGCGGGAAGGCGGGGTAATCGGTCGGCAGCCGCTGTGCGGCATCGTCGAACGTATGGCGGAGGAAGAACTGGTGCGCGGGCCCGCCCTGGTAGTCGATCCGTCCCTGCAGGAACGTCTGATCGAGCTTCTGCGCGAAAGCAAACGAATGCGTTGCGAGGCCGCCGCCGATCGAAGGCCCGTTGGCGGCGGGAATCGCGGCGAGATACGGGCGGACGGCGTCGGTGATCGTGACCGGACCGTCGGGGAGGATGCCGGCGCGCGCGCTGGCGTCTGGCACGAAGCTGGTGATGGTCCTCCCGAGGCGCTCGCGCAGTCCTTCATAGGCGCCGAAGTAGAACAATCGATCGTTGCGGACCGGTCCGCCGAGGGACGCACCGTACTGATGGCGCCGGAAGTCCGGCTTGCCGGCGACGTCGAAGTAGTTGCGCGCGTCGAGGGCGTCGTTGCGATGGAACTCGAAGGCGCTGCCGCGCAAGGTGTTGGTGCCGGACTTGGTCAGCACGTTGATCTGGCCGCCGTAGTTGCGGCCGAACTCCGCGCTGTAGGCGTTCGATTCGACGCGGAACTCACGGATGGCCTCCATGCCGAGGGCCGTGCCCGCCGCGCTGCCGGCCGGTCCGTTGGTGAAATCGTTCTGCAGCGTGCCATCGAGCAGGTAGATGTTGGCGCGGTAGTCCTGCCCGTTGACGCTCATCCCGAGCCCGTGGGCGACCACTGAACCGCCGTCGCGTGAGGGATACGCGAGCACGCCGGGCTGCAGCAGCGCCAGGTCGGTGAAGTTGCGTCCGTTGAGCGGCAGCGTCTCGATCGCATGCTCGCCGACCAGGAAGCTCAGTTCCGAGGTGGAGGTGTTGACGGCGCCGGCGCCGGCGCCGCCCGGCACGGTCACCGCCTGCTCGAGTCCGCCCACCTCCATGACCAGGTTGAGCGACAGGGTCTGCGCGACGGTGGCGGTGATGTGCTGCCTGGTGAGCGGGCGGAAGCCGGAGAACTCCGCGCGCAATTCGTACTCGCCGGCCGGAATCGCGGCGAACACGAAACGGCTGTCGGTGCCCGAGGTCGCCGTCCGGGTCAGCCCCGTCGCGACGTTGCGGAGCGTGAGCTGCACCCCCGGCAACGCGCCACCGGAAGCATCACTGGCGGTGCCGGTTAGAGTGGAGGCTGTCTGTGCGGCGGCCGGGTTCGCGGCCAGCAGGCACACGACCATCAGCAGTCTAATCATCCCCGCATTGTACCAATGGCGAGCCGGTTCGGGGGCAGGACGGTATACTGCGCGCCATGAGGATCGAGTTGCCCGGGCTGTTCGACCTGCAGGTCAACGGCTTCGGCGGCATCGATTTCAACGATCCGTCTCTCACAGCCGACGCTGCGGTCGAGGCGACCGAGCGCATGCGCGCGACGGGGGTGACAAGGTGCCTGCCGACGCTCGTGACCTCCTCGTTCGATCGGTTCGCCGCGAGCGCGCGCGTCCTGGCCCGGATCACCGGGACCGCTATCGCCGGCATCCACATGGAAGGGCCATACCTGTCGCCCGACGATGGCGCGCGCGGCGCCCATCCTCGCGAGCACGTGATCGCGGCAAGCGTGAACGACTTCAAAAGGCGTCAGGACGCGGCGGATGGACGAATAGTGCTGGTGACACTGGCGCCCGAGGTCCCCGGTGCGCTGGCGCTGATCGAGCATCTCGTCCGGTCAGGCGTCCGAGCCGCGATCGGCCATACGGCCGCCACCGCGCAGC
>JANPCT010000671.1:0-1979 GCA_031431095.1 Acidobacteriota bacterium
TAGTTCTCCGAGCCTGGGGCGCGGACCTTCAGCCATTCCGGCTTGGCCACCCGCGGCACCTCGTCGGCGCGCTTCTTCCGGCCGCGAATGAAGTTGAGGGGAACGGTGTTCAACACTTCAATTTTATACTAGGCGGATGGCTGCACTCTCCATCACCTGGTTTGGCCACGCGACGTTCCTGATTGTGACCCCCGGCGGCAAGCGGGTGGTGTTCGATCCGTGGCTGACCGGCAATCCCAAGGCGCCCGCGGGGGCGACGATCGACAAGGCGGATGTCATCTGCCTCACGCACGGCCATTCGGATCATTCCGGCGACGTCCTGACGGTCGCGCGTGCCACCGGCGCCCCCGTGGTCGCGGTGTTCGAGCTCGCCAACTGGTTCCGGGGCAAGGGACTCAAGGACGTCATCGGCATGGGCGTTGGCGGTACTGTAGACGTCAAGGGTCTGAAGATCTCGATGACGCCGGCCGTGCACAGCAGCAGCGTCGAAGAAGACGGCATGGTGCACTACGTCGGTCTGGCGGCCGGCTTCGTCGTGCGCCTCGAAGATGGGCGCGCCATCTATTTCGCCGGTGACACCGCGCTGTTCGGCGACATGCGGCTGATCCGGGAGCTCTACGCCCCGGAGATCGCGTTCCTGCCGATCGGCGATCACTACACCATGGATCCGGTGGCTGCCGCCAAGGCCTGTGAGATGCTCGGCGTGCGGCAGGTGGTGCCGATGCACTACGGGACGTTCCCGGCGCTCAGCGGTTCACCAGAGGAGTTGAAGAAGCTGGTCGAGCCGATGGGGGTGGACGTCCTGGTGTTGCAGCCGGGGGAGACGGCGCAGTAGCCGCGGATTGCGCGGAGACAACATAGCCACGGGTTGCACGGATCATACGGATCCGACATCAGTTCCTGTAGCTTCCGCCTTCAGGTGAAGGACCGGCGTCAAGCATGAGGAGCCAGGCATGCTCAACGATCTGCGATACGCGCTGCGCACAATCCGGCGATCACCGGCGTTCGCCGCGAGCGCGATCCTCGCGCTGGCCCTGGGGATCGGCGCGAACACGGCGGTGTTCTCTGTCATCTATGCCGTCCTGCTGAAGCCACTGCCGTACGCCGAGCCGCATCGGCTCGTCCGTCTCTACGAGCGGAACCCCACCCAGGGCATCGAGCGCGGCGACGTGTCGCCGGGCACTTTCGTCGACTGGCGCGCCCGAGCCAGGACGCTGGAGAGCGTGGCGGTGCACACGAGGGGCGAAGCGTTGTGGTCCTTGGGCGACCGGTTCGAGGTCGTGAAGACGTCCGCCGTCTCGCCTTTGCTGTTCTCAATGCTGCGCGTCAATCCCATTCTCGGCCGCACGTTCAGACCCGAGGCGGAACAGGACAAGCCCAACGGAGACACCGGCGAGGCGATCATCAGCTTCGGTCTCTGGCAGCGACAGTTCGGCGGCGCCACGGATGTCGTGGGGCAGGCCGTCCGGGTCGAGGGCCGGTTCCCCCTGCAGGTCATCGGTGTGATGCCGCCCGGTTTTGCGTTTCCGGAGGGGACCGATGCCTGGCTGAATCGCTCGTATGTCCGCCCGGTCACACCAGCGCAGCGCCAGTCGCGTTTTCACCAGCCGATTGCGCGCCTTGCGGCGGGTGCGACGCTGGCCGATGCGCGCGCGGAGCTCGCGACGATCTCGTCGCAGCTCGAAATGGAGCAGCCGGGCAGCAACGCCGGCTGGACGGCGCAGATCGAGCCGCTCTCGGACTCGCTGACTCCCGTCAACAAGGGCGCCCTCACGGCGTTGCTCGGGGCCGTCGGCGGAGTGCTGCTGATCGCCTGCGCGAACGTGGCCAACCTGTCACTGGCCCGCGCGACGGGACGGCGACAGGAGATGGCCGTTCGGGTCGCGCTCGGCGCCGGTCGCCGGCGGCTGTTGCGTCAGTGTTTGACGGAGGCCCTCGTGCTCGCCGCGCTCGGTCTGGGCGCGGGCATGGCGCTCGGC
>JANPCT010000672.1:0-3033 GCA_031431095.1 Acidobacteriota bacterium
GATGCGGCGCTTCTGGCGCGGCGACGGCGGCGCGCTCTCGGAGCTCGCCACCCGGCTGTCGGGCAGCAGCGATCTCTACGAGCAGAGCGGACGCCGCCCCTACGCGAGCATCAACTTCATCACGGCGCACGACGGTTTCACCCTCGCGGATCTGGTCAGCTACAACGGCAAGCACAACGACGCGAACGGCGAGGGCGACGCCGACGGCGAGAACCACAATCTGAGCTGGAACTGCGGCGCTGAGGGGCCGACGCTCGATCGCCGGGTGCTCGACCTGCGCGCGATGCAGCGGCGCAACTTCATGGCCACGCTCCTCTTCTCGGTCGGTGTGCCGATGCTCAGCGGCGGCGATGAAATGTGCCGCACGCAAGGGGGCAACAACAACGCCTATTGCCAGGACAACGAGGTCAGCTGGACGGATTGGACGATGACGCCGGAGCGGCAGGACTTCCTGGCCTTCACGCGCCGCGTGATCCGCATCTGGAAGAACTATCCGGTCCTGCGCCGCCGCAAATTCTTCCAGGGGCGCAGCATCCGCGGCGCTGAGGTGCTCGACATCGCGTGGCTGGACGCCGCCGGCGCCGAAATGACCGACGAGACGTGGAACTCGCCGGACGTGCACGCCCTCGGCGTGCGCCTCAACGGCGACGCGATCCAGGAAGTGAACGAACGCGGCGAACGGATCGTCGGCGACACGCTGCTGCTGATCTTCAACGCGGGCGACGAGGCGATCACGTTCGTGCTTCCGCCCATTGCCACCGTCGAGCGCTGGGATACGCTGCTCGATACGGCGGACCCGTGGCAACCGCCACGACGTCTGCGCGGCGGCGATCGATACGAGCTGCACAGCCGATCCATGGCCGTGATGCAACTGAGTCAGCGCAAAAACGACCTGCGGCGCCTCGCCGATTGGGGACCGCAGGGGGTGGTGTAGTTGATTGGCGATTGGTAATTGGTGATTGGTGATTGGTGATTGACGAGTGGCGAAGAAAGCTCCGACAAAGTCTAAGACGACAGCGGCGGCCCGGACAGTGACGGATTCGGCGCTCGATCCGCAGCTGCTGCGGCGGGTCATCATCGAGGCGGTGACGCCGCAGGTGGACGAAGGGCGCTATCCGGCACGGCGCACCGCGGGCGAGCGCGTGGTGGTGGAGGCCGATGCCTTTGCCGACGGCCACGACATCCTTGCCGCCGTCGTCCTGTGGCGCCGCCGTGGTGACGCCGCCTGGCAGGAGACGCCGATGACGGCTCTCGGCAACGATCGCTGGAGGGGCAGTTTCACCTGCGCGGCGTTCGCCGACTACGAGTTCACCGTCGAAGCGTGGGTCGATCGCGCGGCAACCTGGCGGTACGGTCTCGACAAGAAGATCGCCGCGGGACAGGAGGTCACCAACGAGCGCGCGGAGGAGAACCGGCTCCCCGCCGATGGCGGCCGGAGCCAGGGCACACGGTTCGAGCGCGTGCTGCCCGTCAGGGTGGAGCGCGAGCGCGCGCGGTTCGGCGCGTGGTACGAGATGTTCCCGCGGTCCGCCGGCGCCGATCCGTCACGAAGCGCGACGTTCAAGGAAGCCGCCGCCATGCTGCCGTACATCGCGTCCCTGGGCTTCGACGTCCTCTACCTGCCACCGATTCACCCCATCGGCCGGAGCTTCCGCAAAGGGCGCAACAATTCGCTGACGCCGGCCGCCACGGATCCGGGCAGCCCGTGGGCGATCGGCGCCGACGAGGGCGGCCACATGGCGATCGAGCCTGGACTCGGCACGCTCGACGACTTTGCCGGGTTCGTCGCCGCGGCGGCGCGCCAGAAGCTCGAAGTGGCGCTCGACATCGCGTTCCAGGCGTCACCCGATCATCCTTATGTCACGGAACATCCGTCGTGGTTCCGTCATCGTCCGGACGGAACGATCAAGTACGCGGAGAACCCGCCCAAGAAATACCAGGACATCTATCCGTTCGACTTCGAGTCGGACGACTGGCCGGCGCTGTGGCGGGAGCTCAAGGCGGTCATCGAGTTCTGGATCGCGCGCGGCGTCACGATCTTTCGCGTCGATAACCCGCACACCAAGCCGTTCCGGTTCTGGGCGTGGGCGCTCGCCGACATCACGGCGGCGCACCCCGAGACGATCTTCCTGGCCGAGGCGTTCACGCGCCCGAAGATCATGCGCTACCTCGCCAAGGCCGGCTTCGCGCAGTCGTATTCGTATTTCACCTGGCGCAATACCCGGCGGGACATCGAGGAGTACTTCACCGAGCTGACGCAGACCGAGGTCCGCGAATACATGCGGCCCAACCTGTTCGCGAACACGCCCGACATCCTGCACGAGTACCTGCAGAAGGGCGGCAAGCCGGCGTTCCACGTACGCCTGGTGCTCGCCGCGACGCTCGGCGCGTCTTACGGCATCTACAGCGGCTTCGAACTCTATGAGAACGTGCCGGTGAGCGACGGCAGCGAGGAGTACCTCGATTCGGAGAAGTACCAGATCCGTCCGCGCGATTTCACCGTCCCCGACAGCCTCGCGGAAACCATCGCGCGGATCAACGGCATCCGCCGGGCGCACCCCGCGCTCCAGTACGATCATGGGCTCGCGTTCCACGACACCGACAACGAACAGTTGATCTGCTACACCAAGCGCGCGCCCGATGGCAGCGACCCGATCCTGGTGGTCGTCAACCTCGATCCCCGGCACACGCAGGCTGGACACGTGAAGCTGCCGCTGTTCGACTGGACACTTCCGCTCGACAGCAGCGTCGACGTCATCGACCTGCTGAGCGGCGAGACCTATTCATGGCGCGGCGAATGGAACTACGTCCGCCTCGACCCGGCGACGCGAGTCGCCCACATTTTCGCGCTGCGGCTCCCGTCCGCCGGTCACATGCAATCGCCCCTCACCGATGCCCTCTGATCCGCTGTGGTACAAGGACGCCGTCATCTACGAGGCCCACGTCCGCGCCATCGTCGACAGCGATAACGACGGTATCGGCGATTTCGCGGGTCTCACCTCGAAGCTGGATTACCTGCAGGCGCTCGGCATC
>JANPCT010000673.1:0-2807 GCA_031431095.1 Acidobacteriota bacterium
GATATAGCTTGCCGAAGTACCCATTGAAGCCGATGCCGCCTATTGCGAGGTCGAAGCGGGAGGCCGTCTGCAGCGATTGAATCGCCGCTGCCGCATCACGTGCGTCCAACGCGAACAGGGCCCGCAGCGTCGGTAAATACATGAATTGCACCGACGTGTCCTCCGGATAGTCACGGGCGAGATCGCCGGCAAGCGCGCGCGATCGCCTCACATCACCGGACAGGGCGAGCGCGAACGCGGCGGCATAGTCCACCTCGTGGCCCCTGCCGAGCGCAAGGGCCGTGGTGACCTTCTTTCTGGCTGCTGCCGGATTCCCGTACAACGCCTCCCACACCGCCGTTGCCGCTTCGAACAAGGCGGCCCGCTCGAGCCTTCCAGACTGCTTCGCGATGGCGACGGCGATCGCGGCTGTCTGCCTCGCGTCCTGCAGTTGGGCGGAACCAGCCAGGCGCAACGCTTCAAGATGCGAGATCAGGTCTTCGGTGGAGCGACTGGCTCCGGCGATCGCGGCCTGCTGACGCATGCCTTCGGCATCCCCGCGTAAGAACGCAATGAAGTAGCGAACCAGGAAATACTCAGAGTTGAATTTGTCCTCTTCCGCTCGACGGATGGTGGCCTCGGCCGCGTCCAGGCGACTCAGGTAGAGTTCGCTGTACGCCTTACTGCCGTATGAAGGTGCGGAGCCTCCACTAAGAGCAATTGCCCTCTCGGCTGCAGCGATCGACAGCTCGTATCTGCCGGTGCTCCTCGTGGCGAAACCGGCCAGCAATGCGTGAGGTAGGGAATCGCGTGGATAGGTCTGCGCCCACGCTTCCAGCGTCTCCATCTCGCGGTGCATGTTGCCGGTGACCTGCCGGTCGTACGCCATCTCGATGAAGAATCGCTCGGCGTCGCTCGTGCGATGGCGTAACTGGTAGGCCTTAGTCGTACTCTGGCGCGACTTCGCCGACTCTCCCACATTGCTGTAATAGATCCCGAGCCTCGCATGGGCGGCCGCGAAGTCCGGATCGATCGCGATCGCACGCTCGAACAGCGGCACAGCCCGCGCGCGGCCGGATGACGCGAACACCTGCGTCGCGGTGGTGAACGCTTTCCACGCGTCCAAAGATGCCGTCGTCGCTTCCTGGAGCGGCCTGGAGTATTTCTCGATAGTGACGACCGATTCGCCCAGTCGCTGGCGGACCTGGGTGGCCATCTGGCTCAGCGAGCCGAGGACATCTTCCTTGCGGGCCACCTGCGCCTGCTCGTCGGCGAGGATGTCGCCGGTGGCGCAGTTTTTCGCCCGGAGAGCGAGGATGTACTGACTGTTCAGGCTGGCGATCGAGCCATCGAGCACCGCGGCGCTTGCCGTCCGCACGCACACGCCCAGAGCGATCTCCGGAGTCAGCCGCGCATCCGGCGGTTGCTGCATCATCGCCAGCGTTCTTCCGATGCGGTCATCCGAAATGAGGCTCAGGAACGGCGATTGCTGAAGCTGTGCCGCGAGCCCTTGCCGTAGCGTGTCGTTGAACACTGGATCGCCGGTCCTATTGGTGAACTCGCCGAGCACGATCGTGTCCTTGTCGGTGAGCGGCGCAGGACGGCGGTTATAGATCACGCCCGCGACGACGGCGATGACGACGACGGCCGCGGCGCCGATCGAGAGCCACCGCGCGCGCAAACGCCCGGGCGTCGCGTGCGGCGCCACCTCGACGCCTTGCCCGCGTCTCAGACGTTCGAGATCGATGCGCAGGTCGGCGGCGTGTTGATATCGGAGTTCGCGCTCCGTCTCCAGGCACTTCGAGATGACGGATTCCAGCTCGGGAGATTCCTCGACGCGCAGCCGGACGGCCTGCGGGGGCCGCGTCCCCTTGACCATTTCGTAGAGAACCAGGCCGACGCTCCAGATGTCGGCGCGGTGATCCACGGCCTCGCCGCGGGCCTGCTCCGGCGCCATGTAGGCGGCTGTTCCCATCACGACACCCTGCCGCGTGCCGGCCATCGTGGTCACGTCCGCCTGGTGTGTAGCCGGCGCCCGCATCTTGGCGAGCCCGAAGTCGAGCACTTTCACGCGATCGCGCGAGCCGATGAAGATGTTGGCGGGTTTGATGTCGCGGTGGATGATGCCCGCGCTATGCGCGGCGTCCAGCGCGTCGGCAATCTGGATGGCCACGCCGAGCAGCGTGTTGAGGCTCAGCGCGCCCGAGGCGAGCCGGTCCTGCAGCGTCGTCCCCTCCAGATACTCCATCACGATGAACGCTCGCTGGTCCTGCTCGCCGATGTCGTAAATCGTGCAGATGTTCGGGTGGTTCAGTGCCGACGCTGTCTGCGCTTCGCGCGCGAACCGGCTCAACGCCTCTGGATCCCGCGAAAGCTCTTCGGAGACGAACTTGAGCGCCACCGAACGGCGCAGCCGCGTGTCTTCGGCCTTGTACACGACGCCCATGCCGCCGCCGCCCAGCCTGGCGACGACGCGGTAGTGAGAGAGCGTCTGACCGATCAGCGGATCGCCGCCGGCCTGACTGCCGTCGTCGCTGCGCTCTCCGGCGAGCTCGCGTGCGGCGAGATCGATCGCCGGAGCGCCGAGGAACCTGTCGGCACGGTCGTGTGCGGCGAGCAGCGAACGGACCTCGCCTTCCAGCCGGCGGTCGCCGCCACACGCGTTGCGAAGATAGGCGTCGCGCTCTACCGCGGGAATGTCGAGCGCGGATTGCAGCAGCTGATCGACGTGATTCCAGCGGTCAGTGTCCATTGGCGGTTGGGCCAGCGAGCTCTCGATACAACCAGGCTTTCGCGCTTTTCCACTCGCGCATCACGGTGATCGGCGA
>JANPCT010000674.1:0-13968 GCA_031431095.1 Acidobacteriota bacterium
CTGCACCACCATCCCCAGGTGCGACCTGGCCCACGCCCCGGCATCCGTACGCCACACCGGTGCTGTTCCGGGTCCGGCGTGATAGCTGTCGCGCCATCGCTCGATGGCGGGAGTGTCTCCCGGCGCAAGAGCAGGTGGACGCGCGAGGTTCGGGCGCGCGGAGGCGGGAAGGTGGGGCCGGACGAAGCCAATCTGCAGGACGGCATACACCACCGTCAGCAGGATCACCGCACAAGTGACCCGCAGCGCCGCGGTATTTCGCCCGCTCACGACACGGTCGGAAAGATCAGCCACGAATGCCGCGGATCATAGCAGCCGTGGACGTCTTGACGCGAAGTCGAACCACGAACGGGACTTATAGCGAATCCGGGAGGCGCAACGACGCTCCGAGAGACCGATGCGGGCGTCGGCAGGGTCTGGCGGGGAACCGGTCCGCTGCCAGCGGCAGGTTCAGGCGGTCGCGGAGGATGTCGCGAGCAGCGCCTTGAGCTCGGCGGCATCGAGCGCCTCGTGCTCGAGCAGCGCTTCGGCGATCGTTTTCACCGCCTCACGGTTGCGGTGGAGCAGGTCATAGGCGCGATCGTAACCGCCGTTGATGACTTTCTCGATCTCTTCGTCCACGCGCCGCGCCGTGGCCTCGCTCATCGCGTGCGCCTTGTCGCTCTCGAAGCTGTTGCCCGCCTTGCGGAAGGCCCGCATGCCGAGAGCCGACATGCCCCATTCGCAGACCATGTGCTGAGCGATGTCGGTCGCGCGTTCGATGTCGTTCGACGCACCGCTCGTCATGTGGTTCATGAAGAGCTCCTCGGCGACCCGGCCGCCCATCAGCACCGCCACCTGGGTTTCCAGGTAGCCCTTGGTGTAGGTGTGCCGATCGGCCTCAGGCAGCTGCATCGTCACGCCCATGGCGCGGCCGCGCGGAATGATCGACACTTTGTGCAGCGGGTCGGCGAGCGGCAGGAGCGCGGCGATGACCGCGTGACCGGCCTCGTGATACGCGCAGTTGACGCGATCCATCTCGCTGAGCACGACGGAGCGGCGCTCCACGCCCATGAGGACCTTGTCGCGCGCGGCTTCCATGTCCTTGCCGGTGACCTGCTCCCGGCCCCCGCGCCCGGCCGCGAGTGCGGCTTCGTTGACCAGGTTCGCGAGATCGGCGCCGGAGAATCCCGGGGTGCCCCGCGCGATGGCGCGCAGGTTCACTTCGTCGCTCATCGCCACCCTGCGTCCGTGCACGCCGAGGATCGCCTCACGGCCTTTCATGTCGGGGTTGCCGACCATGACCTGACGGTCGAAACGCCCCGGCCGCAGAAGCGCGGCGTCGAGGATGTCCTGACGGTTCGTCGCGGCAATGACCACGATGCCGGTCGAGGACTCGAAGCCATCCATCTCGACGAGCAGTTGGTTCAGCGTCTGCTCGCGTTCCTCGTGGCTCAGCGAGCTTCCGCCACGGCTGCGGCCGACGGCGTCGATCTCGTCGATGAAGATGATGCAGGATTTGTGGCGGCGCGCGTCCTTGAACAGCCGGCGGACGCGCGCGGCGCCGACCCCGGCATACATTTCGACGAAGTCGGAGCCGCTCGCGAACATGAACGGCACCCCGGCTTCCCCCGCGATCGACCGCGCCAGCAGCGTTTTGCCGGTGCCCGGAGGTCCGATCAGCAGCACCCCCTTCGGAATCCGGCCGCCCAGGGAGGAAAAGCGAGAGGGGTACCGCAGGAAATCGACGATCTCCTTCACCTCGTCCTTGGCCTCATCGACGCCGGCGACATCCTGAAAGGTGACGACCTGGCCGCCGCGCTCGGCCGTCTTCGCCTTGCCCGGCGTGTGGATGCGTCCGGCCGTGGTGCGATAGACGGTGAAACCCAGCAGCGCGAGGAAGAAGGTGCCGATGGCGATCGCGCCGGGCGTCAGCGCTCCGGGGTCCGGAGTTCGTTGAATCTGCACGCGGATGCCACGATTCGTCAGCCTGGTGAAGAACGCGGAGTCGGCCGCGAGGAAGCTCGGCGGTGCGATGGTGCTGGCCATCGTCCCATCGGCCAGCGTGACGGCAATGGCGCCGTCGGCGAACTGAACCTGCTTCACGTCGCCGCGGTCGATATGCTGGAGAAATTCCGAAAAGGCGAGCTCGGGCGCCGGGGTCTGGCGGCGGCTGACGTAGATCCCAGCGGCGATGAGGGCGCAGACGATCAGGGCGGCCGGGACCAAGTAGCCTGGGCGCCGCAACATGGATGAAAACACAGCTATCGGTCCATTTCTCTGACGGACTGCGTTGCGGGCGACGCTTCGCGCCGGCCCGCCGAACAGACCTGCCGCCTGACGATTCGGGCGGCGGCAATTAATTGAAGAAAAAGGACACTCCGCTGGGGATGGGAATGTGCTGAGATTATACACGATGAGGCCGCGCGCCGACAAGTCCCGCGGTATAGAACCGACCGACTCCGCACGCCGCCACGCGTGGATGGTGCACTTCTACACGGCAACCGGGACGGTCCTTGCATTCGTGGCCGCCTGGGCGATCGTGCATGGCAGCGATCGGCTCGCGCTCGCGGCCCTGTTCACCGCGACGATGGTGGACGCGACCGATGGAGTCCTCGCGAGAATGGTCCGGGTCAGGGACGTCATGCCGGACGTGGATGGTGCGCGCATTGACGACATCGTGGATTACCTCACCTTCGTCTTCGTGCCGATGCTGCTGCTCGAAGCGTCCGGTGGTCTCTATCAGGCCGTGGCCCTGCCGGTCATCGGCGTGGTGCTCGTGAGCAGCATGTATGGGTTTGTCGCGGCGGACGCCAAGTCGTCGGATCATTTCTTCACCGGCTTCCCGTCATACTGGAACATCGTCGTTCTCTACTTGCTGCTCTTCCATGTGCCACCGACCGTGAACGCGCTGGTTCTGCTCGTTCTGAGCGCGCTGATCTTCGTGCGCATCGGATACATCTACCCGTCACGCACGCCGACGTGGCGGGCGACGACGATCGTCCTCGGCGCGATCTGGGGTGTGCTCGTGGCGGCGATCATCTGGATGTGGCCGTCCCCGCCGCGGTGGATGGCGATCGCCTCACTGCTGTTCCCCGTCTACTACCTCGTGCTCTCGCTGGTGCTCCACGCCCGCCGCTCGACGGGTGGCGCTGCGCATGTCAGGCCGGCCCGTTGACCGTTCCGGGCATCACGCGGGGTCGAGTCTTTGCCGCGCTCTACGCGTGCCTCGTAGCGTTCACCGCCATCACCGTGGTGTGGTCGATGCGGCAGGGCTGGGCGGTTTACAAGCTGCGGCGCGGTGTTGGCGACACCTGGTTCTACTCGGCTGACGGACGGCCCTGGTTCCGCATGGACGAGCAGCGGCACGACGTCACGCTGGACGAGATCACGCCCGATCTGCGCAACGCCGTCATCGCCGTGGAGGACCACCGGTTCTATCGTCATCCCGGGATCGATCCGATCGGGCTCGGCCGCGCGTTATGGCGCGACGCCCGGCGCGGCGGGCGCCTCGAAGGTGGCAGCACGCTGACGCAGCAGCTCGCGCGGACCCTCTTCCTGTCGAACAAGCGCACCCTCGGACGGAAGGCGCAGGAGGCGGTGCTCGCCGTCCTGCTCGAACAGGAGCTGTCGAAGAAGCAGATCCTGGAGCTGTACCTCAATCGCATCTACCTGAGCGGCGGTG
Source organism: Acidobacteriota bacterium (assembly GCA_031431095.1). Taxonomy (GTDB): domain Bacteria; phylum Acidobacteriota; class Vicinamibacteria; order Vicinamibacterales; family 2-12-FULL-66-21; genus JAICSD01. The sequence goes on from JANPCT010000674.1 coordinate 3,665, forward strand.
TCTACGGCGTCGAGACGATGTCGCAGAACCTTTATGGCAAGCCGGCCGGCAGGCTCACGCTTGCGGAGGCGGCGCTGGTGGCCGGGCTGATTCGCGCCCCCTCGGCGCTGTCGCCCTGGACCAATCTCGATGGCGCAATCGGGCGCAGCCGCGTCGTCCTGCAGAGGATGCGCGAAGAGGGATTCATCACCCCGGCGCAGGAAAAAGCGGCGTCCCAGGCGCGGCCGCGTATTCGTCCGTTCCCCGGCGCGTCCGAGTCACGATTCGGCTACGCCAAGGAATTCCTGCGGCAGCAGTTTCGCGATCGCTTCGGCGGCGATCATCCGCCCGACTGGCAGGTGCGCACGACCTTCGTGCCCGAGCTGCAGGAAGCGGCCGAACGTGCGGTCGAGAACGGCCTGCACCGGCTCGGGAACGCCGACCTCCAGGCGGCACTCGTCGCAGTGGACCCCGCCACCGGCGATGTGCTGGCGCTCGTCGGCGGCCGCGACTTCCGTCTGTCGCAGTTCAACCGCGCCTGGCGCAGCCGGCGGCAGCCGGGGTCCGCCTTCAAGCCGTTCCTGTATGCCGCGGCACTGGCTCGAGGTTACTCGCCCGTCAGCGTGCTCGAAGGCCTCACCGCGATCGCGCCCCAGGGACCGGAAGAATGGGCGCCGCGCAACTCGCGCGGCGAGATGCCGGATGCGTTGACGCTCCGCGGGGCGCTGATCGAGTCGAACAACCGCGCCGCGGCACTGCTGCAGCAGCGCATCGGGTCGCGTCCCGTGTTGCGGCTGGCGTCGGACCTTGGCCTGCAAGACTTGCCCGACGTGCCGTCACTCTCGCTGGGCACCGGGCTGGTCACGCCGCTCGACCTGACCACCGCGTTCTCGGCGTTCCCGAACGGCGGCTACGCGGTCCGTCCGCGCTCCATCACACGCGTCATCGACGCGGACGGCGGCGTCGCTTACGAAAATATCGCGTCGCGGGAGCGCGTCATCAGCGAACCCGTCGCCTATCAGGTCGTCTCGATGCTCGAAGACGTCATCGCGCGCGGCACCGCCACGGCCGCTCGAGCCAGCTATGGCGTCCGTTTTCCTGCCGCGGGAAAGACGGGTACGACCGACGACTTCAAGGACGCCTGGTTCGTCGGCTTCACTTCGTCGACTGTCGCCGGGGTGTGGGTGGGCGCGGATCAGCCCGCCACGATCGGACGCGAGGGTTACGGCGCGCGGTATGCGCTGCAGATCTGGAGCGAGTTCATGAAGACGGCGGCGCGCAAGCGCGGCGCGCGCGTCTTCCTGCCCGCCGAGGGCAGGCAGTAAGTCCAGCTGTGCAAGGTGTCCGACCAGAAGCCGGTCGACGGCTGCCCGACGTACTCGGAATATTTGAAGGAAGGCGACAGCGTCCCGTCGCGGCTGTGCCCGGTGCACCAGGGCACGGTGAAGCAGCAGATCCAGCGCGCGGTAAAGGGTTTTTTATCGGGCCTCGGCCGCAAGCTGAAAGGTATCTTCAAATAAGCTGAGCCGCGGCGCGGCGCGGCGTGCTACCGCGCGATGCGCGCCGAGCCGCCCTGAGCGAACGCGCGCACCTGCTCCAGGCTCGCCATCGTCGTGTCGCCGGGGAACGTGGTCAGCAGCGCGCCGTGCGCCCAGCCGAGCCGGATCGCTTCGTCCGGCGATGCACCACTCAGAAGGCCGTAGAAAAACCCCGACGCGAACCCGTCCCCGCCGCCGACGCGGTCGAAGACGTCGAGGTTACAGGTGGGAGACAAAAAGGTCTGTCCGCCGATCCAGGCGACGGCGGCCCATTCGTGACGGCTGGTCGAGTGCACTTCCCGCAGCGTCGTCGCGACGATTTTCATGTTGGGAAAGCGTGTCACGACACGTTCCATCATCTCGACGAACGCGCTCGGGTCCAGTTTCGATTTCGCCGCAACCCTCGGTCCGGGAATGCCCAGGCCTTTCTGGAGATCCTCTTCGTTGCCCACCAGAACGTCGACGTGCTCCACGATACGCCCGAGCACCGCGACGGCGCGTTCGGCGCCGCCGGCGGCGCGCCAGAGCTTCTCGCGGTAATTCAGGTCGAACGAGACAATCGCGCCATTCCGCCTGGCTGCCTGCATCGCCTCGATGATCAGGTCTGCCGTCGTCGATGACAGCGACGCGAAGATGCCGCCGCTGTGAAACCAGCGGACGCCGGACGCGAAGATCGAGTTCCAGTCGAAGTCGCCGGGTTTCAGCTGCGCGGCCGCTTCGCTGGCGCGGTTGTAGAACACCACGGGGCCGCGGATGCCGAAGCCGCGATCGCTGTAAACCGCCGCCATGTTCGGTCCGCGCACGCCGTCGTGCGCGAACATCTTGTAGAACGGCGTCACGCCCATCGCGCGCACCTGTCCCGCAATCAGCTCGCCGATCGGATAGTCCACCATCGCGGTGGCGATGGCGGTCTTCATCCCGAAGCAGTCGGCAAGATTCGCCGTGCAGTTGAACTCGCCTCCCGAGACGTGCACGGAACACGACGACGCCTTGCGGAAAGGAATGATGCCCGGATCGAGCCGGTGGATGAGCGCGCCCAGCGCGAGAAAATCGATGGCACCTGTTGGCGGAATCGTCAGCGATGTGTCCATGTGAGTGGCGGTTACGTTAGCACAGCGCGCAGCAGCTGTTGCTGTGACGCGCCTCGGGCGGCTGCCGGCTCACCCGTGGCGTATCATCGTGGCGTGCTGGCAGCCGGATCCATTGTCGATGGCCGCTACGAGATCATCGAGGCGCTGGCCGAGGGAGGCATGGGCGCGGTGTTCCGGGCGCGCCGGCGGCTGCTCGGCGACGAGGTTGCGATCAAGATCGTGCGATCAGATCTTGGCAGCGATACCTCCGCGCGCGAACGGTTCCTGCTCGAGAGCCGCGCCTGCGCCCAGCTCCGCCATCCGCACATCGTCTCGATCCTCGACTACAGCGTCGACGAGGACGGCCGCCCGTTCCTGGTCATGGAGCTCCTCAACGGGCGGAGCCTCCGCCAGGAGATCGGTCTCCGTGGGCCGCTGCCACTCGGCGAAGTGCAGGCGATCATCGCCCCGATCTGCGGCGCGCTGCAGCTCGCGCACGACCGCGGCATCCTCCATCGCGATCTGAAACCGGCAAACCTCGTGGCGCGTGACTTCGGCGGCGGCACGCGCGTGCACAAGATCGTCGATTTCGGCCTGGTCCGCTTTCAGGCATCGGAGTCAACGCGCCTGACGGCAGCCCACCAGTTTCTCGGCACCTTGACATACGCCTCGCCAGAACAGATTCTCGGCGGGGAGGTCGGGCCCCGGTCGGATCAATACAGCCTCGCGGTCGTCGTCTACGAGATGCTCACTGCGCAGGCGCCGTTCCGGGAATCCGAACCTGGTCAGATGGTGAACGCGCTGCTGACCACCGCGTGCCCGCCGCCAAGCCAGCTTCGTCCCGATCTGCCCAGGTGGATCGATGTCGTGCTCGGCCGCGCGCTCGCAAAATCAGCCGACGATCGGTATGAGTCGGTTGCGCACTTCGCGCAGGCGCTGGTCTCGGGGTCGGGATCCGACCAGCCGACGCTGATCCTCGGAACTCCGGTTCCGGCGCCCTCAAGCGGCGGCCTGCTGGCCACTTACGCGCTGGGCGAGCCGCTCGGGCCAGGGCGTCTTGGCAGCGAGGTGTTTCGTGGCACGCATCGCGCCCTGGGACATCCCGTCGCCATCCGCCTGCTCCGCCGCGGCACGGAACGGAGTTGGGACGCGGTTCGCGCGCGGTTCCTTCGCGAAGCGAAGGCGCTCCAGGCGAGCCATCCGTCGATCCTCCAGGTGCGGGACTACGGTGAAGAAGGTGACCTGGTTTACCTCGTCACCGACTTCATCGACGGCCAGAGCCTGCGCGACGTGCTGCGCGCCGATGGCGCCATGGCATGGCCGCGCCTGAAGCCGCTGCTCTGGCAACTCCTCGACGCCGCGCGGATCATGCACCGGACGCAAGGCCTGCTGTGCGGCCTGAGCCCCGAAATCGTCCGTGTCGCGCGAGACGACGATGGCGAGCGTCTCATGATTTCGACGGCAGGCATCTGGCAGGTGGCCGACCTGTTGGCCACGCTGGCCGACACGACGCTGAGAGGCTCGGCCCTCACCGACGTCGAGCTGCATTACGTTGCCCCGGAGCTCCTGACGGGACAGAACGCGGACCCCCGCTCCGACGTGTTCACGATGGGAGTTCTCGCCTACGAGATGGCCACCGGCGCCCTGCCGTTCGACGGCACGTCGATGCCGGCCCTGCTCGGCGCCATGCTGCGCGGCACGCCCGCGGACCCGCGTGCGGCGCAGCCGTCGCTGCCACTCGCAGCCGCTGCAGCGATCGTGAAAGCCCTCGCCCCCGATCCCGCGGACCGCTACGTCACCGCGAAACAGATGGCGGACGCGCTCTTTGCGGCAACCTGACGTGCGTCAGGACAACGACTCGAACAGGAACTGCAGCATGTCGGCTTCCTCTTCGATGACCTTCGCGATCGGTTTTCCCGCGCCGTGCCCGGCCCTGGTTTCGATGCGAATGAGGATCGGCCCGCCGCTGCCATCGGCCTGCAGCCGCGCCGCGAATTTCTTCGCCATTCCTGGGGCGACGCGGTCGTCGGTGTCGGCCGTCATCACCAGCGTCGGCGGATAACGGATGCCGGGGCGGACGCAGTGGTACGGCGAGTATTTCAGCAGGTACTCGAACTGTGCGGCATCGTCCGCGCAGCCATACTCAGGGATCCAGAATCGACCCACCGTGAAAAGGTGGTAGCGCAGCATGTCGGCAACCGGCACGCGGCAGAGGACCGCGCCGAACAGCTCGGGCCGCTGCGTCATGACGGCGCCCACGAGCAGGCCGCCGTTGCTGCCGCCTTCGATCGCCAGGCGTCGCGCTGATGTGTAGCGCTCGGCGATCAGGAACTCCGCGGCGGCGATGAAGTCGTCGAAGACGTTCTGCTTCTTCGCGAGCATGCCGTCGCGATGCCACTCCTCGCCGTACTCGCCGCCGCCGCGCAGGTTGGCCAGCGCGAACACACCGCCGCGATCGAGAAACGGAAAATTGCCAGGGTCATACGCCGGCGTGCGGCTGATGTTGAAGCCGCCGTAGCCGCTGAGCAGCACCGGCCGGTTGCCGTCGCGCGGAAGATCCGCGCGATGGACCAGGAACATCGAGACACGGGTGCCGTCCCTTGACGGATACCACACCTGTGCCGTCTCGTATCGCGTCTCGGCTCGGGCGGCAGCGAAGCCGTCAAATGCCTCGGGAAGCATTGCCGTCGCGGTGCCTGGTGCCGTGCCCTCGGCCACGCGGAACACCATGGGCCGCGGCGGCTGCGTGAAGGAGGTGAACACAAAGCGAACCTCGTCGTCATCCGGCTGGGCGTCTATGGCTACGACCGAGCCGATGCCGGGAAGCGGGATCTCGCCGCGGACGGAACCATCGAGGCCGAACGACACCAGCCGGTCGCTTGCGTTCTGGAGGTACGTCGCGACCAGCGTCTGCCTCGCCATCACCGCGCTGGACAGGCGATGCTCGGACTGCGGCACCACCTCGCGCATTCCGCCGTTCGGCTCGTCCGGATCGATCGACACGATGCGTCCTCTCGGCGCGTCTCTGGTCGTGCGCACGTAGAGGCGGCCTCCGTCGGCGTCAATGACGTCGTACGCCGCGTCGAAGCCGGTGACGATCGGCCGTGATGAAGCATGGCGCCGGCAATCGACGACGTGGACCTCGCTGTCGTCGCTGGCGCCGCGCTGCGCGGTGATCACCGCCCATCGCCCGTCGCTCGTGACGCGGACCATGGGGACGACGTCCTTGTAATCCGGGGTCTCGAACACGAGGTCATCGTTCGCCTGCGGCTCGCCGAGGCGATGGAAATAGATGCGGCCGAAATACTGCTCGTCCTCGACGGCGACGCTGCCGGGAGACGGGAACCGCAGGTAATAAAGGCCGGTGCTGTCTACCGCCCAGGCGAGGCTCGCGAATTTCACATGCTCGAGCGCGTCAGCCCGATCGACGCCGGAGTCCGTCTCGCGGAAGTGAACGACCTGGCGATCGCTGCCGTCCTGCGACAACGCGTAGGCGACCAGGCTGCCGTCTGACGAGGGCGCGAAGGCGGTCAGGGCGATCGTGCCATCTGCGCTGAGGAGGTTCGGGTCGAGCACCACGCGATCGGAAGGCGACCCGTGTTCCCGGACGATCAGGCGGGGTTGATTGAGCAGTCCGGGGTTGTGCGTGTAGAAATGGCGAGTACCACGGCGGACCAGTGTGCCGGTTCTTGCGTAGTTGAAGCGGTTGGTGAGGTCTTTTACGAGCGCGTCACGGGCCGAGCCGTCGAGCTTCGATCGGGTCAGCGCGTTCTGCGCGTCGACCCACGCGGCCGTCTCCACACTGTGCGGATCTTCGAGCCAGCGGTAAGGGTCTGCGACCGCCACGCCGTGGATCGTGTCGACGAGGTCCAATCGGCGGGTCGAGGGATAGTGGGTTGACATCAATCGACGACGGCGGTGTCGCGGGCCTCACCCACTATAATCGCGGCATGAAACGCCATGCCCCTTTGCTCGCGCCGCTCCTCGCGGTCGGCTTGCTCGCGTCCGTGTCCGCCCAGCCGGCACAGGGGCCACCCCTCTTCTCCACGTCGCTTCCCAAGGAGGAGTTTGCCGCGCGGCGGGCCAGGGTCCTGCAGCAGCTCGGCGACGGCGTTGCGGTGATGCAGGGGGCCGCGGAAACTTCAGCGTACGAGAAATTCCGGCAGAGCAATCAGTTTTATTACCTGACGGGCGTGGAAACGCCGCGCGCCATTGTCGTGCTGGACGGGCGCGCCCGGACGACCACGTTGTATTTGAACCCGACCAGCGAGCAGATGGAGCGCTCCGAAGGACCGTTGCTGGGCCCCGGGGCGGCTGCCGAGCAGCTGACGGGGATCGATCGGGTGCTGCCGCGCGCCGAGTTCGAGAAGGCCGCGTCTGCTCTCGCCGGGCGAACGGTGTACACGACGGTCCGTGGTGAAACAGTCCTGATGGGCACACCAGATCGGGCCTACGCACACGCGCGGGCACGCGAGGCCGACCCGTGGGATCAGCAGCCGTCGCGCGAAGACTGGTTCAAGACGAAGCTGGCTGCGAAAGCGCCCGGCGCGAAGTTCGAGAACCTTGACGGCATGCTCGATCAGATGCGCATGATCAAGAGCCCGCGCGAGATTGCGCTCCTGCGCGACTCCTCGAAGATCGCCGGCCTGGCGATGATGGAGGCGATGCGGTCGGCCGAGCCGGGCATGTTCGAGTACGAAATCGAGGCGGTCGGCGACTACCTCTTCAAGAAGCACAACGCCATCGGTCCGGCCTACTTCGGCCTCGTCGCGGCGGGAAAGAACGCCGCGTGGCCGCACTATCACGCCGCGCAGGCGGAGATGAAAGCGGGCGACCTGGTGCTGTTCGATTACGCCCCAGACTTCCACTACTACACGTCGGACGTCACGCGCATGTTCCCCGTCAGCGGGAAGTTCACCGCGGATCAGCGCGAGCTGTACGGCATCTACGTCAAGCTGTATCAGTCGATCATGACGTCGATCCGCCCGGGTCCCACGAGCGAGATCCTCAAGGACGTCGTCAAGAAGATGGACGCCGCCATTGCGTCGCACGATTTCAAGAACCCCAAGTACCGTGATGCCGCGGCCAGATTCGTCGACCTCTACCGCGTCCAGCTGGCGTCGCCGCGGCCCGGCGCGACGTTGGGGCACATGGTCGGCATGGAGGTCCACGACGTCCAGAAGGACTTCACGGTGTACGAGCCGGGGATGGTCTTCACGATCGAACCGGCGCTGACGATTCCGGAGGACCGCGTCTACATCCGGCTCGAGGACATGATCGTCATCACGCCGGGTGGATACGAGAACATGTCGGCGTTCGCCCCCTTTGAGATCGACGCGATCGAGAAGCTGATGGCGGAACCGGGGATCGCACAGGCGATCCGCAAGCCCACGTCAACCGCGTCCCGATAGGATCGGGCCACGCCGGCGTGAAGCGTCAGCCGTTTGTCGTGCTGCTCGCCGCGGTCATTGCCGCCGCCTGCAACCGTGCACCGGGGACGGCGTCGACGGCGCACGTGCCTGCGATCCGCCCGTCCATCCTGCTCGTCACGCTCGATACGACCCGCGCCGACGCCATCGGCCCGGAGGCCAAGGGGGTTGAAACGCCCGCCTTCAACGCCGCCGCCGCGCGTGGACGACGCTTCCGACAGGCCTACGCCACGGTTCCGGAAACACTTCCGTCGCACAGCTCCATGATGACCGGCCTGTATCCGGGCGGTCACGGCGTGCACGAGAACGCGCGCTACCTTGGCGCGTCTGTGCCGGTGGTGGCGGAGCGGCTGCAGCAGGCCGGATATCGCACCTCGGCGCTCGTCTCGTCCTTCGTGCTGACGCGCCGTTTCGGCCTGGCGCGCGGCTTCGACGTCTACGACGACGCGCTGGGCGCTGGCAACGAACGTTCGTCGCGCGCGACGACCGACGCGGCCCTGGCCGATCTCGAGCAGCCTTCCGATAAACCGCGTTTCCTGTGGGTCCACTACTACGACGCGCACACGCCGTATGCACCGCCGGAACCCTATCGCAGCCGTTACGTCAGTACTCCATACCTCGGCGAAGTGGCCGCGATGGACGAGCAACTCGGGCGCCTGGTGCACGCGTTCGAGCGGCAAGCCCGGGGCCCTGCCGCCATCGTGATCGTCGCGGACCACGGTGAAGGGCTTGGTGACCACGGCGAGTCGCAGCACGGCGACCTGCTGTTCCAGTCGACGATGCATGTGCCGCTGGCGGTGGTGGGGCCCGGCGTGGACGCAGGCGTCAGCGATACGCCCGTGAGCACGCGCCGCATCTTTCACACGCTGCTCGACTGGGCGGGCGTGGACTCGGCGCACAGCCTACGGTCCGCCACGTCCGGCGATGGAGAGATCGTGCTCGCCGAGGCCATGAAGCCATTCCTGGAATACGGGTGGCAGCCGCAGATCATGGCCGCCGCGGGACGGTTCAAAGCGATCGTTGCCGGAAAGACTGAAACCTACGATCTCACCGCTGACCCTGCGGAAACCCGCAATCTCGGAAGTGTGGAACTGCCGCCAGGGATGCGCAAGGCGCTCGACGAATATCCGGTGCCCTCTCCGGAGTCGGCGCGGGCACCCGACACGCTCGACGCCGAGGCGCGGCGCCGCCTCGCGAGCCTTGGTTATGTCGGCGCCACTGCCGCGCCAGCCGTGCGGAAAGACGCTCCACGACCCGCCGACATGGTGCTGCTGCTCGCGGTGCTGGAGCGCGCGTCGGGCCTCTTCGCCGCCGGACGCTACGTCGAGGCGATCCCGCTGCTCGACAGGATCGTGGCCGCCGACCCGTACAACCTGGACGCCGCGCTTCGCCTCGCCACGGCGCATTCCTCGCTTGGCCACGAGCGTCTGGCCGTCGACGCATTCCAGCGCGCCGCCGCGATCGCGCCGCAGTCGCAGGACGTTCGCACCTACCTGGCGCTCCATTACGCGCGCACCCGGGATTGGGAACGCGCGGTGCCGCTCCTCGAGCAGGTCGTGACCGAGAGCCCTGAACGGGTGACGGCGGTCGAGGCGCTGGCCGGTTTGAAAACGCGGCAAGGGCAGCAGGCCATGGATACGGGGCAGACCGCGTCAGCACTCGCGGCGTTCGAGCGGGCGCGCAGGCTCGACCCCGGCGCGTTCAAAAACGACCTGGAGCTCGGAGTGCTTTACCTCGCCGACCGGCGCTATACGGACGCACGCGATGCCCTCGATCGCGTGCCGTCATCGCATCCCGGCTACCCGATGGCCCTCTTCAAGCGCGCCCAGGTCAGCGTGCTGTTGAACGAACCCGACAGCTCCGACAGGATTGCGCGCGCTCGAAGGGGAGCGGATGCCGCGACGAAGCCGCTCCTCGAGCGCGAGCGGCTGTTCAGAAGATAGTTTCCGCGAAGGTCTCCGGTCCCCGCGACCGAGGACCGGTAACCGGCACTGTTTAGAAGATGAACCTGAACGCCACCTGGACGCGCCGCGGATCGAAGAAGTTCCGTGCCGAGCCGAATGTGGCGAGGTGAACGCTCGGCTGCCGGTTGTATCCCGTCTGGCCGTTGAACACGTTGAACAGCTCGATGTCGATCTGCGCCATGGAGCGTTTCAGCAGCTTGACGTTCTGGATGTACTTCAGGTCGAGTTGTGCGTGCGGGCTGGTCCGCCGAGAACCAGCGGGCTCCAGGAAGCGGTTGGTGTCGCTGGTCGACGTGGTGAAGGCGGTCTCGATGATCACGCCGG
>JANPCT010000675.1:0-2888 GCA_031431095.1 Acidobacteriota bacterium
GTCGAGGTCGTGACGACCTGCGCGCGGGATTACGTCACCTGGAAGAACGAGCTGCCCGCGGGCGTCGAACAGGTGAACGGCATCCCGGTGCGGCGCTTTCCCGTCGCCCACGAACGCAAGCCGCACGAATTCGGCCGCCGATCAGCACAGGTGTTCGACGCGCCGCACTCGCTTGCCGACGAATTGCGCTGGCTCGAAAGTGAAGGGCCGGCGAGCCCGGAGCTGCTCGACTACGTCGAACGTGCCGCACCCGGCCTCGACTTCGTCGTTCTCTTCAGCTATCGCTACCATCATGCGTGGCACCTCGCGCGACGCATTCCCGAGAAGGCGGTCGTCGTCCCCACCGCTGAACGCGATGCGGCGATCGGGCTATCGATATTCGGGCCCGTGCTCCGCGGCGTGCGCGCGCTGATGTACAACTCGCCGGAGGAACGCGCCATGATCCAGGCAGCGGCCAGGAACGCCGCCGTTCCGGGCGTGGTGGTCGGGGTCGGCTCCGATGTGCCGGAACACCCCGATGCCGAACGCTTCCGCCGCACTTTCAAGATGACGCGGCCGTTTGCCATCTACATCGGGCGCATCGACGAGAACAAGGGCTGCCCCGAGCTCTTTTCGCATTTCCAGCGCTATGCGTCGGCGTTCCCGCGCGGACTCGATCTCGTGCTCGTCGGGCGGGCAATCATCGACGTGCCGAAGCATCCGCGGATCCATCACCTCGGCTTCCTCGACGATTCCGACAAGTTCGACGCCCTCGCGGCGGCCGATCTGCTGATCATGCCGTCGTATTACGAAAGCCTGTCGATGGTCGCGCTGGAGGCATGGGCCCTCGGCCGCCCGGTGCTGGCCAACGCGCACTGCGACGTGCTCAAGGGCCAGTGCATCAGGAGCAACGCCGGGCTGTATTACGAAAGCTACGAAGAGTTCGTCGAGGCGCTGTACTCGCTGGAATCGAATGGCCCGCTCAACGCGCGGCTCGGCAGGAATGGCCGCGAGTTCTTCAGGCAGAACTACGCCTGGCCGGTCATCGAACGCAAGTACCTGGACATGTTCGACCGGCTGAAGAAGGACACCGCCGCGGCGCGCCCGGCATTGTCGCCGTTGCCCGGATGGTTCGCGCGGCGCAGGAAAGACGTGCCTGCCTCGCGCGACGTGCTGGCTCGCCTTCCGAGGGGCTCGGCCGCATGAGCGGCGGACGCGTCCACCAGGTACTCGCCACGCTCGGCTACGGCGACGCGATCGGTCATGAGGTCCTCGGCATCCAGCGGGTTCTGCAGGACGCCGGATACGACTCGGAGATTTTTGTCGAAACAGCCGACCGCCGCCTCGAGCACCTGACGACCGACTATCGCGAGATGGTCGGCAACGTGGCGCCGGACGACGTGCTGATCCACCACTTCTCGATCGGCTCGCGCGCGTCGCGAACGGCGTACGCGCTGCCCGGCCGGATGGCGCTCGTGTACCACAACATCACGCCGCCCGAGTACTTCCTCGGCGTGCACAAGGATCTCGTGAAGCTCTGCTTCCGCGGCAGGCGGGAGCTGACGGCCTACATCTCTCGTTGCGCGCTGGGGCTCGGCGACTCCGAGTTCAACCGGCAGGAACTCGACGACCTGGGCTTCAGCGCTACCGGGGTGCTGCCCGTGGTTCCCGACTTCGCGCACCTCGATCTGCCGCCGAACACCATGACGGCGGACCGGTTCGACGACGGCTGGACGAACGTCATGTTCGTCGGGCGGGTCATCCCGAACAAGAAGTTCGAAGATGTCATCCGCGCCTTTCACGTCTACCGGACGCGCCACAATCCCAGGTCGCGGCTGCTGCTGGTCGGCTCGTATGGTGGATTCGAGAAGTACCTCGCGATGCTGCACGCGCTCGTCGCCCGGCTCGGCACGCCCGACGTGCACTTTCTCGGGCACGTCTCGAATGAAGAGCTGACGGCGTTGTACGACGTCGCCGACCTGTTTCTCTGCGCCAGCGAGCACGAGGGTTTCTGCGTGCCGCTGATCGAGAGTTTTTACAAGCAGGTGCCGGTCGTGGCGTATGCGGCGACCGCGGTGCCGGCAACGATGGATGGCGGCGGCGTGCTGTACGACACGAAAGATCCCTGCGAAATCGCCCGCGTCCTGGCTGCGATTCTGGACGATGCCGACCTCGAAGATCGGATCATCGCGACGCAGGATGCCGCACTGGCCCGACTGCTCGAGAAGGATTTCGCCGGCACACTTCTCCGCTTCGTAGACCAGATTCGAGCAGCCCCGGCGCGTCCGGCGCCGGAAGTCCCCTACGATTTCTGGACGATGTTCGACCAGTCCGAGCGCCTCGAGGAGCTGCGCCAGTTCCGGCCGGCTGTGTATCGGGCGCTGCCGCTCGCGCCGGCCACCGAGGACGGCGCTCCGGATCCGCCTTCGCCGCATTTGACACTGTCGGCGTCCGATCGTCGGTCAACGATCGCCGGGCCCGGACGATGAAGATCCACCAATGGGTCCCCGCCGCACACCGTGGCGACGCGATCGGCGACAGCGCCCGAACGGTGCGCGGGCTGCTGCGCGGCCTGGGTCACGAGTCGGAGATCTTTGCGCTGTCGATCGACGACGACCTGCGTGGAGACGTGCTGCCTTTCCACGACGCCGGGGCCGCGCGGGGAGACGTGACGATCTTTCATTTTGCGCTGCCGTCGCCGATGACGGAGGCGTTCGCGGGATTGAAGGGCGCGCGCGTGCTGCAGTACCACAACATCACCCCGGCGGCGTTTTTCGCCCCCTACGACGCCGGTCTGTTCCGTCTCGCGGCGCTTGGCCGGCGCGAGCTGGCGACGCTCGCCGGCCGCGTGGACCTGGCCCTCGGCGATTCGGAGTTCAATCGCGAGGAGCTCGCGGCACTGGGCTTCG
>JANPCT010000676.1:0-2143 GCA_031431095.1 Acidobacteriota bacterium
CTTTCTTCTTCTTCGCCTTCATTACGTCTTCGATGGCACTGAGGTACTTGATGGAGCGATCGCCGCTCTTGAGGTTCTGCTTGTAGCGTGCCTCGACCGCGCTGATCTCCTGCTTCGTGGGCCTGAACATGACCGGCAGCACTTTGGGTCTCGTCGGGGCGCTGTCGGCGAGTGCGGTCAGGCGGTCGGCGTCAGCCGCATCGGTCAGCAGCACGTCCACGCGACCGGACGTCAGCGTGTGCGCGAGCGCCCGCTCGTCTTCGACGACGGCAACCTGATGTCCGGCTTGCTTCAAATCCGTCAGCAGTCGCGGATCTCGCAGGGCCTTGCCAGAGTCCCGCTGGGGGAGGGCGACCACGACAACCGACGCGGGATAGATCGCCGCGTACGCCTGGCGGAACTTTGCCCCCTTGCCATTCAACAGGAACTTGTCGCCGCACGCCTGCACCCGGTTTCCATCCCAGTGCAGGAACACGGCGGCGGCCAATAGCATCACGGCGCGGAGTCGCATGGTTTCCCTCCTGAGCCGGAATCATCTCACGGGTCCGGGCGCGAAGCGCGTACGAAGTCCGGGGTTTTCATGGGGTTTCCCGGGTGGCCGACGTGACGATACCGGCGACACCGGCCCGTGTCAAAAACCGAACAGCCTTCTGAACCGCGCCCAGGGACTCAGCGAGGCGTTGAAGCCATCGAGCAACCAGATGTCCGACGTCACCCGGATGATCGACGTGACGAAGGTCGACGCCGACACGCGGGCGAATCCTCTGACCGGTTGGGCACTTAGGGGCAGCGGCATCATGTTTGGCCCGAGGACCCGCTCGATGCCGCTGCGGACCACAACGGACGTGAATGTCAGGTGCTTCATGTCGTCGCTCTGCCGGATGCCGAACAGGCGGCTGCCGTCCTCGGCCCATTCGAACGCCATCCACGATTCCTCGGCGAGCCGCTTGACGGTCTGGCCATCAGGGGAGACGAGCGACAGGCCCTGCGACGAGTTGAAGGCAATCCAGTCGTTGGTGGGCGCCCACTTGACGGGGGAGTACGGCACGATGTCCCGGGCGACCATGACCGGAGGCGCCTGCGCGCCGACCTGCATCTTCCCCAGCGACCACTGTCCACCGGTTCCCGCCGAATCGGTCGAAAACGCAATCCACACGCCGTCGGGCGACCAGCTCGGCATGTCCTGCTCCCCCTGACCGGGCGTGAGCTGAACGGGCGCGCCGCCGGCAACGGGTGAGATCCAGATGCGCCCCGTGTCGGCGCTGCGATGATAGGCGAGGCGCTGACCATCGGGAGAGAATGCGGTGGAACGCAGGATATTCGTGCGTTCGCCCGCAAAGTCACCGAGTGTGACCAGCGGGCGCTCGAGCTCGCCGTTAAGTCCGCTCAGCCAAATCTCCTCCCTGCCCGAGCGGTCCGTCGTCAACGCCATCTTCTGGATTGATGGCGACCACGCGGGATCCAGTTCGTTCCTCGTTGAGGCCAGCACGGGTCGCGGCATGGGATCGGCGGCTGAGATGCGATAGACGTCCAGGTCCGCTTCCTGAAGCGACATCGCCAGCTGGTTGCCGTCCGGGGAGACAGCCGGATCGATCTCGATACCTCCGCTCGGCAGGATCAACCGTAAGTCCGTCTTCTCGGTGTCCATCAGCCACAGGTGCACGCCCGGCAGCGGGGACATCACCGACCCGACGATGTGCCGGCTGTCCGGAAGCCAGCTGAACCCGCCGAGGAACGCCGGGCTTCCGGTGCTCCAGGGCTGAGCGATGAAGCCGGGGCTTTCTGTCAGCGGCACGATCCACATCCTGTTCGTCGTTCCCCCCCCGAGGGAAACGGCATGCAGGCCGACCTTCGAACCGTCGGGTGAAAAGTGCAGCGATCCCTCGATGAACTTCTCAGACGCGAGCGGCGGCTTCGAATACTGGACGGGTGGTGTTCCCGGCGGGGACGAGAACCACAACGTGTACACCCCCGCGTAGTCGTTGCCGGCGCCGCGCCAGAGCGCGAGCGTCCGGCCGTCTGGCGAGATCGCGGCTCGCGACACGTTTTCCATCACGGGATCGGGTGCGCCGCCAAGTGTGGAAATCGAATAGAGGCCGAGACGATCCTCGTACAGCGAAATGTAGTACAGGCGGGTGCCGTC
>JANPCT010000677.1:0-3715 GCA_031431095.1 Acidobacteriota bacterium
CGTCACCGTCTACGCGGACCGGTCGTACACCTTCATCACCAAGACGCCGCCGGCGTCGATCCTGCTGAAGCGCGCCGCCAACCTCGCCAAGGGGTCCGCCGAGCCGAACAAGACGAAGGTCGGGACCGTGACCAGGAAGCAGGTCGAGGAGATCGCGAAGACCAAGCTCCCCGACCTCAATTGCGAATCGCTCGAAGCGGCCGTGAAGTCGGTCTCCGGCACAGCCCGCTCGATGGGGATCGACGTAATCGGGTAGGTGGTTGGTAGCCAACCACCAACCACCAGCGTTTGAGTCAGCGTGGGAGGCCGCGACGCGGCCGTTTGCACCACTGGGGTAGACATGGCAAAGCACGGCAAGAAATTCACCGCGGCCAGGCAGGCGGTGCCTGAGCGTCCGCACACGATCGAAGAAGCGATCCCCTTGATGCAGAAGGTGAAGTTCGCGAAGTTTGACGAAACCGTCGAGCTGGCGCTTCGCCTTGGCGTCGATCCCAAGCACGCCGACCAGATGGTCCGCGGCACCGTCGTCCTTCCGCACGGGCTCGGCAAGAGCAAGAAGGTCCTCGCCATCGCCGGCGGCGACAAGCAGCGCGAAGCGACCGAGGCGGGCGCCGATCACGTCGGCGGTGAGGAGATGGTCGACAAGATCCAGGGCGGGTTCATGGACTTCGACGCCGTCGTCGCGACCCCGGACATGATGCGCGCCGTCGGTAAGCTCGGCAAGGTGCTCGGCCCGCGCGGGCTGATGCCGAACCCGAAGACCGGCACCGTCACGATGGACATCGCCAAGGCGGTGCGCGAAATCAAGGCCGGCAAGGTGGAATTCCGGGTCGACAAGACCGGCATCATCCACGCGCCGGTCGGCAAGACGTCCTTTGACACGCAGAACCTGGTCGAGAACGCGCACGCGCTGGTCGACAGCGTGGTGAAGGCCAAACCGTCCGCGGCCAAGGGCAAGTATTTGAAGAGCGTCACGCTGTCCTCGACGATGGGCCCCGGCATCATCATCGATACGACCCACGTGACCGAGACGGTGAAACACTAATGGCTGTCACGAGAGCAAGCAAAATCGCGGATCTGCAGGACCTCGAGACCGCGTTCAAGGGCACCGAGAGCGCCATCCTCGTTGACTACAAGGGGCTGAAAGTCCCGGAGGTCACGGAGCTGCGCCGCCAGGTGGGCCGTGCCAAGGCGAGCTATCGCGTGGTCAAGAACACGCTCGCCCGGCGCGCCCTCAAGGGGACGGCGTTCGAGTCGCTGGCCGAGCACTTCGCCGGGACGACCGCGATCGCCTACGCGGGGGACGACCCGGTCGCGCTCGCCAAGGTGTTGACGACATTCGCGAAGACGGCGCCGGCGCTGAAGATCAAGGCGGCGGTGGTGCAGGGCCGGTCGATCAAGGCCGGCGAGGTCACGGAGCTTGCCGCGCTGCCGGGCAAGCCCGAGTTGTACGCCAAGCTCCTGTACGTGCTGCAGGCGCCGATGGTGCAGATCGTCAGCGTCCTCAACGCGGCGCCGCGCGATCTCATGAGTGTGTTGGTGCAGGCGGAGAAAAAGCGCTCGGAATCATAGAACTGGCTTTGGGCTCTGGGCTTCAGGCTTTGGGAGGCTTTGGTCCCACGGTCCAGGGCCCCTGCAGCCAAAAGCCGAAAGCCAAAAGCCAAGTAGGAGAAACGAAAGTGGCCGAATTGAATCAGCAGCAGGTGGTCGACTACATCAAGGGGATCTCGGTCCTGGAGCTGTCGCAGCTCGTGAAGGCCCTCGAGACGGAGCTCGGCGTGTCGGCGGCCGCGGCGATGCCGATGGCGATGCCGGCGGGCGGCGGGGCTGCGGGCGCGGCGCCGGCCGAAGAGAAGACCGAGTTCACCGCGACGCTGACCGAAGTGGGCACCAACAAGATCAACGTGATCAAGGTCGTCCGCGAAGTCACCAGCCTCGGGCTGAAGGAGGCGAAGGACCTCGTCGAGGGCGCGCCCAAGCCGATCAAGGAAGGCATCCCCAAGGACGAGGCCGCGGCCATCGTCAAGAAATTCGCAGACGTCGGCGCGAAAGTCGAAGTCAAGTAGCGTGAAGGCCTCCCGGGCCTGCGCTATTGCCCTCCAAGCCGGGTCGTGAGACCCGGCTATTCGTATTGAGCGCGCGCCAAACGCCACGCGTCTGAGACGCGAGCGAGCGTAGCGACGGTGCAGGGGAGTCCGAGGAGCGAAGCCCTTCGGAACCATTTTGAGGTTTTCACACGCATGTACAGCCTTCCCAAGAACGTCTACCGCGAACGCATCGACTTCTCGAAAATCAAGACGACCGTTCCGATCCCGAACCTGATCGAGATCCAGAAGAAGTCGTACGAGCGGTTCCTGCAGATGAACCGGCTGCCGTCGGAACGCGAGGACGCGGGGCTCCAGTCCGTGTTCAAGTCGGTGTTCCCGATCAGCGACTTCCGCGAGAACTCCTCGCTGGAGTTCATCGAGTATTCCATCGGCAACTGGGAGTGCAAGTGCGGACGGCTGTCGGGCCTGCACCACCTGCGGCAGCCCTGTACGAGCTGCGGCCACACCCTGATCGCCGACCCGTACGGCGAACACGAAGTGCTGTGCCCGCGCTGCGGCAAGCCCAACGACGCCCGCGGCGACATCTGCGACGTCTGCGGCAACACCGTCGGCCTCAAGCTGAAATACGACGTGGACGAGTGCCAGGAGCGCGGCATGACCTACGCCGTGCCGCTGAAGGTCACCATCCGTCTCGTGGTCTGGAACAAGGACCCCGAGACCGGCGTGAAGACCATTCGCGACATCAAGGAGCAGGAGGTCTATTACGGCGACATCCCGCTGATGACCGAGAACGGCACGTTCATCATCAACGGCACGGAGCGGGTCATCGTCTCGCAGCTCCACCGCTCGCCGGGCGCCTTCTTCCACTCCGAAGACAAGACGCTCTACATCGCGCAGATCATCCCGTACCGCGGGTCATGGGTTGAATTCGAGTACGACGCCAAGAACCTGCTCTACGTGCGCATCGACCGCAAGCGCAAGTTCCTGGCGACGGTGTTCCTGCGCGCGCTCGGCCTGCGCGGCGCGGATGAGATCATCCGCAGCTTCTACACCGTCGACAAGCTGCACTTCAAGAACGGGACGATGAGCTGGGCGGTCGGCGACAGCCTGCTCGGCATGCGCGCGGCGAAGGAGCTCAAGGCCGGCAGCGATACCGTCACGGGCGCCGGCAAGAAGATCAACGCCAACGCCATCGCGGCGCTGAGGAAGGCGGGCGTCGTGTCCGTCGAAGTGGCGGACGCCGAGCTCGAAGGGGCCTTCGCGGCGACCGACGTCGTCGATCCGTCCACGGGTGAGGTCATTCTCGAGGCCAACGAACCGCTCGAGCCCCGCGTCATCTCGATGGCGCAGGAGAAGAACGTCGAGAAGATCGAGATCTTCTTCCCCGAGAAGGACGACACCGGCAACGTCCTCGCGACCACGCTGAAGAAGGATCCGATCCACACGCACGAAGAAGCGCTCATCGAGATCTACCGCCGCCTCCGGCCGGGCGACCCGCCGACGCTGGACAGCTCGCGCAATCTCTTCGAGAGCATGTTCTTCAACCCGCAGAAGTACGACTTCTCGCGCGTCGGCCGGCTCAAGCTGAACACCAAGCTGAAGCTGAACACGCCGCTCGACGAGAAGATCCTGCACCCGCAGGACTTCTACGAGGTCATCAAGTACCT
>JANPCT010000678.1:0-3705 GCA_031431095.1 Acidobacteriota bacterium
GCTCGCCGGCGGCGAGGCGTTGTCGATTGCGCACATCAGGCGCGCGTACGATCGGCTGCCGCGCACGCAGCTCGTCAACGGCTACGGCCCGACGGAGAGCACGACATTCACCTGCTGCCACCGCATTCCGCGCGACCTCGCCGCCGAAGGGACGTCCGTGCCGATCGGCCGGCCGATTGGCAACACGCAGGTGTACGTCCTCGACGGGCGCGGGCGGCTCGCCGCAACCGGCGTGCCGGGCGAGTTGTACATCGGCGGAGACGGCCTTGCGCGCGGTTACCTGAACCGGCCCGATCTCACCGCGGAACGCTTCGTGCCGGACCCGTTCGGTGCGGCCGGCGCGCGGCTGTATCGCACCGGCGATCTGGTGCGGTGGCGGGCCGATGGCACCATTGCGTTTCTCGGCCGGCTCGACGCGCAAGTCAAGATTCGCGGGTTCCGTATCGAACCCGGCGAGATCGAAGCGGCGCTGCGAACGCATCCCGCTGTCCGCGAGAGCGCGGTGATCGTGCGGGAGGACACCCCGGGAGACAAGCGGGTCATCGCGTATGTGGTGCCGGTGGCCGGGCCGCTCGCGTCGGGCGACCTGCGGACGTACTTGAAGACGAAGCTGCCAGACTACATGGTCCCGGCCGGCATCGTGTCGCTCGCCGCGCTGCCGCTCAGCGCCAATGGCAAGCTGGATCGCCGCGCCCTGCCGGCTCCCGACCGCAGCCGCCCCGCCGGTGAGACGGCGGTCCCGGCGGCCAGTGCGCTCGAGAAAACGCTGGCGGCGATCTGGCGCGAAGAGCTCGGCGTGCCGGAAGTGGGCGTCGAAGATAATTTCTTCGATCTCGGCGGCCACTCTCTGCTCCTGGTGGAAGTGCATCGCCGCTTCCGCGCGGCCACCGGACTCGAGGTCCCCGTTGTCGATCTGTTCCGCTTCCCGACGGTCCGCTCGCTGTGCGAGCACCTGGGCGGCGGAACGGCGCCGGTTGCGACATCTCCCGTGACAACCTTGGCGCGTTCGCGCGATGAGTCAATCGCCATCGTGGGTATAGCCGGACGTTTCCCGCGCGCCGGCACCGTCCGCGAGTTCTGGACCAACCTGTGCGCCGGAATGGAGGCGATCTCCTTCTTCACCGACGACGAGCTCGCCGTGGCGGGGCTCGATCCGGCCGTGTTCCGCAAACCCGGCTATGTCAAAGCGCGGGCGGTGCTCGAGAACGTGGAGCAGTTCGACGCCGCCTTCTTCGGATACAGCCCGCGTGAAGCGGCGATCATCGATCCGCAGCAGCGGCTGTTTCTCGAGTGTGCCTGGGAGGCGCTGGAAGACGCCGGACACGACCCGGAGCGCTATCCCGGCGCGATCGGCGTCTACGCCGGCGTCGGCATGAACACCTATGCGCCGCGCGTTTTCGCGGCGCCCGGGCTCGCGGATTTCTACGGCGTCCAGCTCGCCGTCAGCAGCGAGAAGGACTTCCTGCCGACGCGCGTGTCGTACAAGCTCAATCTCAAGGGACCGAGCCTCAACGTGCAGACCGCCTGCTCGACGTCGCTCGTCGCCGTCCACGTCGCGTGCCGCAGCCTGCTCGACGGCGAGTGCGACATGGCGCTCGCCGGCGGAGTGCGCGTGGCCGTGCCGCAGACCGCAGGTTACATGTACCAGTCCGGGGGCATCATGTCGCCCGACGGGCACTGTCGCGCGTTCGACGCGGCGGCCGGCGGCACGGTCAGCGGCAACGGCGCGGGTGTGGTGGTGCTGAAGCGGCTGGCCGACGCGCTGGCCGATGGCGACCCGATTTACGCAGTCGTCAAGGGCTCCGCGATCAACAACGACGGCTCGCTGAAGGTGGGCTATACGGCCCCCAGCGTGGAGGGGCAGGCGGAGGTCATCGCGCGGGCGCACGCGCGCGCGCGCGTCGACGCGGCGTCGATCGCGTACGTCGAGGCGCACGGCACCGGCACGTCACTCGGCGACCCGATCGAGATTGCGGCGCTGACGCAGGCGTTTCGCGCCAACCCGGCCGAGTCGCGGTTCTGCGCGATTGGATCCCTGAAGACGAACGTGGGACACCTCGACGCGGCTGCCGGCGTGGCCGGGTTGATCAAGGCCGCCCTTGCGCTCAAGCACCGGCAGTTGCCGCCGAGCCTGCATTTCGAGACACCCAACCCGCAGATCGCCTTCGACGCGAGCCCCTTCTATGTGAACACGCGGCTGGCCGACTGGCCCGCCCGGGACACACCGCGCCGCGCGGGCGTCAGCTCGTTCGGGCTCGGCGGCACGAACGCGCACGTCGTCCTCGAGGAAGCGCCCGCCATGGAGGCGGTGCCGTCCACGGGCGAGCCGCAGCTCCTCGTGCTGTCGGCGCGCACGGCACCGGCTCTGGCTGCGGCCGCGAAGAACCTGGCGGCGCACCTGGCGCGGGTCCCGGACGCCAATCTTGCCGACGTCGCCTTCACGCTGCAAGCGGGCCGGAAGCAGTTCGAGCATCGGCGGTTCGTGATGGCGCGTAACGCCGCGGAGGCTGCCGCCGCCTTGAGTGCCCCCGCGGCTCCGGGCGCAACCGCGATCGAAAGCCGGACGCGCCGCCCGGTGGCCTTCATGTTCACGGGCCAGGGTGCGCAGCGTGTGAACATGGCGCGCGATCTGTACGACTCCGAACCGTTGTTCCGCGAGCAGTTCGACGTCTGTGTCGCCCTCCTGCAGGAACCGCTCGGCTTCGACCTGCGCACGGTGGTGTTCCCCGCTGCGGGGGAGGAGCACGACGCCGAGCTGCGGCTGGTGCAGACGGCCGTCGCGCAACCGGCGCTGTTCGCCCTCGAGTACTCGCTGGCGAAGCTGTGGATGGCATGGGGGGTTGCGCCGCAGGCGATGATCGGGCACAGCGTCGGCGAGTACGTCGCCGCGTGCCTGGCCGGCGTCATGACCCTCTCCGACGCACTGGCGCTGGTCGCGACGCGCGGCCGCCTGATGCAGGCGCTTCCGCCGGGCGGAATGCTCGCCGTACCGATGGAGAGCAGCCGGGTGGAGCCGCTCCTCGGCGACGATCTCTCGATCGCCGCGATCAACACCGCCACGTCGTGCGTGGTCTCGGGGACACCCGACGCGGTCGGCCGGCTCCGTGAGCACCTGGCCGCGCAGGGCGTCGAGTGCCGGACCCTTCACACGTCGCATGCCTTCCATTCGTCGATGATGGATCCGGCGCTCGACGAGTTCCGGGCCGCAGTCGGCGGCGTCGCGCTGAGCGCGCCGTCGCTGCCGGTCATCTCCAACCTGACGGGCGAATGGATGACCGCGGCGCAGGCCACTAGTGCGGACTACTGGGTGCAGCACCTGCGTGGCACCGTCCGCTTCCATGACGGCCTCGAGGCGCTCACGCGCGAGACCGGGCCGGTGCTCCTGGAAGTGGGACCGGGCCGGACGCTGTCCTCACTCGCCCGCGCGGTGGCGCGTGCCGCCGGCACGACCGCGAGCGCGTCGCTCGGCGGCGACCATGTCCTGCGCGCCGTCGGACAGTTGTGGCTCGCCGGCGTGACGATTGACGGCGCCGTTCCGCGCGGGCAGCGCTGCCGCGTCGCGGGCCTCCCGACCGATCCCGTCGAGCGCGAGCGCGTCTGGATCGACGCGATACCAGCCGCCGCGGAGTCCCCGGCCGCACGGCTGCCGATGGCGCGGTGGTTTTCCACACCGGCATGGACGAGCGCACTGGCCGCTGCCGACCC
>JANPCT010000679.1:0-1874 GCA_031431095.1 Acidobacteriota bacterium
CGATGGACCACGCCGGTGCGGTGGCGGGGCCACTCATCGCCACTGTGTTCCTGTATTTCCATCCGGAGTCGTATCGCGCGCTCTTCATGTGGACGCTCGTCCCCGGGCTCATCGTCATCGCGTTGATTCTCCGGGTGCCGGACGAGCGGCTCGTCAGCAGCAGGAGCGACACCACCATCGCGGGCGCGCAGGCTGCCGGAGCCGTCCCGCGCGGCGCCCTGCCGCGCCGCTTCTACCTGGCGATGGCGATCATCTTCGGTTTTGCGCTGGGCAATGCGAGCGACGCGTTCATCCTGCTCCGGCTGAACGATCTTGGCGTCGCGCCGTTCTGGATTCCGCTGCTGTGGTCCGCCCTCCACGTCGTCAAGATGTCGTCGTCGGTCGCCGGCGGAGCGCTGTCGGATCGATTCGGGCGCCGCGCGATGATCGTGACGGGGTACCTGTGGTACGCGGTGATCTATGCGGCGTTCGCCTGGTCCAGCTCGCTCGCGTGGGGGATCGGTATCTTCCTCGCTTACGGGCTCTACTTTGGCCTGACCGAGGGGGTCGAGAAGGCGTGGGTTGCCGACATGGCGCCCGCCGGCGCGCGCGGCACCGCGTTCGGCATCTACAACGCGGCGCTCGGCTTCGGCGGTCTTGCCGCGAGCCTGATCTTCGGCGCCATCTGGACGCGTGTGTCGCCGCAGGCGGCGTTTCTCACGGGCGCCGCCCTCGCCCTCGCCGCGAGCCTGCTGCTATACTTGGCGTTTTCCAATGCCCAGAATTCTCGTCACGAACGATGACGGCGTGCACTCGGACGGCATCCATGCGCTCGCGGCCGCCCTCCGTCCCCTTGGCGAGGTGATCGTCGTCGCGCCGCACATCGAAGCGAGCGCGATCGGTCACGCCCTCACGCTGCGCCGCCCGCTGCGGATGGAGCAACTGCGCGATGGCGTCTACGAAGTAGACGGCACGCCAACCGATTGCGTGAACATCGCGATCACGACAGTCTACAAGGGCGCCAAGCCCGATCTGATCGTCTCCGGCATCAACAAGGGGCTCAACATCGGCGACGACGTGACGTATTCCGGTACCGTGTCGGGCGCCCTCGAAGGCGCGCTGCTCGGCGTGAAGAGCATCGCGGTGTCACTGGCGCGGACGACCGGGACGTACGACTTCGGTCCTTCCTCGGCCGCTGCGGCCACCGTTGCCGCGCTCGTCCTTCGCGAGGGTCCGGAACCGCCGACGTTCCTCAGCATCAACGTCCCCACCGGCCAGCCGAAAGGTTTCCGCCTGACCGTCCAGGGCAAGCGCAACCACATCACCATCGTCGACGAGCGGTGCGATCCGCGCGGGAAGGCTTACTACTGGATCGAAGAAGGGGAGAACGACTGGGAGCCGCACGACCGGTCGGACTACCAGGCGGTGCGCGACGGCTATATATCGGTGACGCCGCTGCAGCCGGACTTGACGGATCACAACGCGCTGGCGCAACTCGAGTCGCTGGCCCTGGAGAGCACACCATGCGACTCACCCGCCTGATCGCGACTGCCGGCGCCGCGCTGCTGATGTCGATCGCGCCCGCGCGGGCGCAGGATGCACCTGGCAAGGATCACCCGCGGTTTTCCGGCATGCCGAACTATCTCGTCTCGAATAACGACGAGCAGGATTTCGGCTCCGCCGACTTCGAGCTTGGCCCCAACGTCGAACAGAAGCGCGTCGAGGGGCACTACTGGAAAATCAACTACGACATCAAGGAGGGGCTGAAGAAGGCCGGCCCGCTCCAGATCGGACGCAATTACACGGCGCTCCTCACCGCCAAAGGCGGCCAGAAGCTGTTCGAGGATCTCGGCGCCGGCGGCGGGACTACGACGGGGACGATGCCGATTGGCAAC
>JANPCT010000680.1:0-10082 GCA_031431095.1 Acidobacteriota bacterium
GAGCGCAGTATGAGCGTGGGACGCCCCGCGACAGGGTTGTCGAGCAGCTCTGCTTCCGTCTGGGCCAAACCTGTGTCTCCTCGCGCCCTAATCCATGTTCGCGAGCTGTGCCAGGATCGCGTCGATCGGGGTCTTGGCGCACGTGAACATCGGCGTGTCCCTCTGCGTGTAGAGGCTCGCCTCCGTGTAACGCAGCCGCCCCACCAGATCGACGAACTCCTGCGGGTAGTCCGAGTCGAACGCGACCACAAAGTCCTGATCGTCGATGCCGTAGCTGTAGCTCGAGTTCAGGCTGACGCCCTTGAACGGTGCGCAGGCGGCGATGTGCTCGTCCATCATGCCCTGCCGCGCGTGAGGCGAAAGGCGATACCACGACCGCGTCTTCGTGAAGGGGTACACGAACAGAAACTTCCCCTGTCCGGGCAGCAGCTCGAGGCCCTCGCCCGCGCCCTTCGTTTTGTTGACGTACTGCGACCGGCGCTGCTGCGACAGGAAGCTGTGCACCTGCGACAGGTAGGCCCCAAGCTGCGACCGTCTGATCGCCGCCTCCATCGACTGGAAGCACAGCGGATCGAACGCGATCTGCCAGAGCATGAAGTCCACGCCGGCGCGCAGGCCCACCAGCGAGTAGGTGCGGAGGATCAGGTCGTCCGACGATTCCCACGTCCGCACCAGGTCGATGAACTCGGTCCCCGCCGCCCGCCGCTCGTTCGCGGGGAGCCGCCGGAACACCGGGTCGAGCCGGTAGAACGAATAGTTCAGGAACTGGCGGCGTTGCCTGTCCGGGGCCTTGCCCGTGACAATCCCGGTCGGGTCGACGTCGACGGAGGGGCCGCGACGGGGCGGCGGGCCCGGCGGACCCGTCTCCCCGGGAGAGTGCTCCATGCTCATACCTGCCACATGACGAGGCAACGTATGACTCCTGCCATGGATTGTCAAGCGCGTGAGCCCCTGTTGCGGGGGTCTCGACTGCGCGTCGACGCGGGCTGCGGTACCGTGACGATCTAGCGCGGCGACCAGAAGTCGGCCTTATCGGGAATCACCCAGCGCACGCCGCCTCTCGGGTTTTTCCTGTCGCCGATAAAACGCGGGATCAGGTGGACGTGCACGTGCAGAGTGGTCTGACCGGCGGCAGGGCCCTCGTTGATGCCGATGTTGTATCCAGCCGGCGCGTGATTCCGGCTCACATGCTCTCGCGCCCGGTCAAGGAGGGACAGAATCGCGTCACGTTCCGAGGGAGGCGTCTCGAAGAACGATTCGACGTGTCGCTTTGAAACAATGAGACTGTGCCCTGGCGAGACCGGGTGGAGGTCGGAAACCCACACCGCATGTTCGTTCTCACCCAGAATCCGTTCTGCGGGGAGCGCACAGAGGGCGCACGAAGTGTCGCTCGACGGCATGTCTTCGCAGCCCCAGGTTCCCCAGTAATGGATCTCGTGCGCGTGGCCCGCCTTGAGGACCCGGACCGCGCGAGCCTTCTCGTCGCTCTTTTTGTGAACCTTGACGCACAGCAGGCTCCCCCCCTGGTGAAGGGCCTCCTCGATGCGGTGGTTGGTCTCGCCCTCGCCTCCCACCGCGGCTTCGAGCGTCCGCAGCAGGCGGACGGCCCTGCCGTGCTCGCGTCCGGACAGATCGAGGCACCGGACGCCCTGCTCACCCGTGAAGATGGCGATGTCGTCGGCCGCGACACCGTCCTCCTCGAGCGCCCGCACCGTTGCGATGACCTGATCCTCGCTGTCGAGCAGGCCGGTCACCCGGTTGACGAGCGCGAACAGATGGCCTCCCGTGTAGGGATCGCAATTGACTCGGGCCATAGGTCTCCCCCCCGGGATTCAATTTCAGGCACCCGGATCAGCGGCCCTTATATCCCAAACTCTCATCCCCACAAACAGATTTCTGCGCGGACACGAGCCATTCACCGGCCATCGCCCACTATTCGCCGATGGCCATGAACTGCCCTGTCCCGTCAGGTCGTATTGTCTATACTGTGAGCTCGTCGTGCGCCGTTCAGCATTTGGCATTCAGCATTCATGACCGATTTATCCCGAGATCTGGCCGCGCTGCGCATTCCCCACGAAGAGCGCGGCGGACGCCGTAGCAAGCCCCTCGTCATCCTGCTCGTGCTCGTCCTGCTGGGCGGCGCCGCCGCCGGCGCATGGTACTGGTCCACCGCGCTCCAGGCCGCGTCCGTCAAGGTGGCGACCGCGACAAGCAAGCCGGGCGGGCCATCGGCGCCCGGTGCCGTCTTGAACGCCTCCGGCTACGTCACCGCCAGGCGCCGCGCGACCGTGTCATCGAAAGTGACGGGCAAGGTAATCGACGTGCTGATCGAAGAGGGGCAACCGGTCAGAGCCGGCCAGGTCCTCGCCCACCTCGACGACACGCAGCCGCGCGCGGCGCTGGCACTTGCCGAGGCGCAGCTGGCGTCCTCCCGGAAGAACTTCGCAGAGGATCAGGCGCGCCTGCGCCAGGCCGAACTGACGCTGGGACGACGGCAGCAGCTGCTGAAGGAAGGTGTCGTCGGCCGCGCGGAACTGGACGAAGCCCAGTCCGAAGTCGACGCGCTGAAGGCGCGCATCGCCTACGCGCAGCAGCAGGTCATCGTGTCCGAAAGCCAGGTCACGCTCCAGCAGACCAACCTGGCCGACATGGTCGTCCGGGCGCCGTTCAGCGGCGTGGCGATTTCCAAGGATGCCCAGCCGGGCGAGATGATTTCCCCGGTCTCGGCCGGCGGCGGGTTCACCCGCACCGGCATCGGCACCATCGTCGACATGTCGTCGCTCGAAATCGAAGTCGACGTGAACGAGACCTTCATCAATCGCGTGACGCCCGGCCAGAAGGTCGAGGCGGTGCTCGATGCGTATCAGGACTGGCGGATCCCGGCGCACGTGATCACCACGATCCCCACCGCCGACCGTCAGAAGGCGACCGTCCGGGTGCGGATCGGATTCGAAGCCCTCGATGCGAGAATTCTGCCGGACATGGGCGTGAAGGTGTCGTTCCTGCGCGAGGAACCGGCGCCGGGCGCAGGCCCTGCCGTACCTGCCGTCGCGGGCGTGCTCGTTCCGCAGGCGGCGGTCCGCTCCGAGAACGGCAAGTCGATCGTCTTCGTCGTGAAGACTGACCGCGCCGAGCGGCGCGCCGTCAGTGTCGGCAACGCCACAGGCGACCAGATGGAAGTGCTCTCCGGCGTGACGGCGGGGGAGCGCGTGGTCGTCGAGGGACCCGCCACGCTCAAGGACGGCGACAAGGTGAAGGTGCAGTAGTCACCCCGGCAGAGCGGATGAGCCACGCGAGCGGAGCAGGCGTCGCGCGGCCCCGGAGCGAGCGTGTCGAGGGTCCTGGGGGTGATGCCCCCGGCAACGAAAGGTTTCAGTGATGTCGAATGATCTCGTGTCGGTTCGCGATCTCCACAAGGTGTTCCAGCGCGGCGGCGAGCGCATCGACGTGCTCCAGGGCGTCAACCTGGACATCCCGGAAGGGGACTATCTGTCGCTGATGGGTCCGTCGGGCTCCGGCAAAACGACGCTGCTCAACCTGATCGGCGGCCTCGATACGCCGAGTGAAGGATCCATCACCGTCGCGGGGGACCGGATCGACAAGCTGTCGGGCGCCCGTCTGTCGGCATGGCGCGCGCGGCACATCGGCTTCGTCTTCCAGCTCTATAACCTGCTCCCCGTGCTGACAGCGGCGCGGAACGTCGAGCTGCCGCTGCTCCTGACGAAGCTCGGGAAAGCGGACCGCCAGAAACGCGTGTCGGTGGCCCTCTCGGTCGTAGGCCTCGCCGATCGCATGCACCACTATCCCCGCCAGCTCTCGGGCGGCCAGGAGCAGCGCGTCGGTATTGCGCGGGCTATCGTCACCGATCCAACGCTGCTGCTGTGCGACGAACCGACCGGCGACCTGGATCGCAAGTCGGGTGATGAGATCCTGGGCCTGCTCGATGCGCTCAACAAGGAACACAACAAAACAATCGTCATGGTGACGCACGACCCCGTTGCCGCGGGCCGCGCCAAGCGGACGCTGCACCTGGAAAAAGGCGTGCTCGTGATGGAGGGAGTAGCATGAAATTCCTGCACATTGTCTGGCGCAACCTGCTGCGCCGCAAGATTCGCACGACCTTTACGCTGCTCTCGATCTTCGTGTCGTTCGTGCTGTTCGGCTACCTGATGGCCGTGCGCAGCGCCTTCAACATGGGCGCCGAGCTGGCCGGCGCGGACCGCATGATGGTCCTCAACAAGATTTCCCTGATCATGCCGATCCCCTCGAACTACGGCGCGAAGCTGAGCGCGATCGCCGGGGTCACGGAGGTCACGCACGCCAACTGGTTCGGCGGCTACTACCAGGAGACCCGGAACCAGTTTCCGAACATGGCGGTGGATCCCGAAAGCTGGCTCCGCCTGTACCCCGAGTTCTCGCTGCCCGAGGACCAGAGGAAGGCATGGCTTGCCGATCGGCAGGGGGCCATCGTGGGCGCCGCTACAGCGAGGCGATTCGGCTGGAAGGTCGGCGACCGCGTCCCGCTCCAGGCGACGATCTACCGCCGTCCCGACGGCCGCGGATGGGAGTTCAACATCTCCGGCATCTACGATTCCGTCAACAAGGGTGTCGACAAGACGCAGCTGTTTTTTCACTACAACTACATGAATGAAGTGCTGAAAGCCAGCGGGTTCCGCGACCAGGTGGGTTGGTACGTGATCAGGGTTGCGGATCCCGATCAGGCGCCGATTATCGCGAAGAAGATCGACGAGATGTTCGCCAACTCGCAGACCGAGACGAAGACCGACAGCGAGAAGGCCTTCGTGGCGGGATGGGCCAAGCAGATCGGCAACATCAGCCTGATCACGCAGCTGATCGCCGGAGCGGCGATTTTCATGATGCTGCTCGTGACGGCCAACACGATGGCGCAGTCGATCCGCGAGCGCACCGGGGAGATGGCCGTCCTCAAGACCCTTGGTTTCGGCGACGGCCGCGTGCTGTGGATGGTGCTGATGGAGTCGTGCGTCATTGCGATCGTCGGCGGATTCGCCGGTCTCGCGCTCGGCTGGTTCCTCGTCTCGCTCGGCGATCCCACCGGCTCGTTCCTGCCGGCGTTCTACCTGCCGACCCGCGACCTGGTCATCGGGGTCTTCATGGTGCTGGCGCTGGGCCTTGCCGCCGGTGCGATTCCGGCATGGCAGGCCGGCCGTCTGCGCATCGTCGACGCACTGAGGAGGAGCTGATGCTCTCGCAGATCATCGCGGTCACGTCCGTGAACCTGCGCTCGATAACGCAGCGGCTCGGCTCATCCGCCGTCGCGGTCATCGGGATCGCCGGCGTCGTCATCGTGTTCCTCGGTGTGCTGTCGATCGGCGAGGGATTCCAATCGGCCATGGCGGGCGTCGGCGATCCGCAGAACGTCATCGTCATGCGCGCCGGCAGCGACACGGAGATGACGAGCGGCCTGAGCGGCGACCAGGCGCGGCTGATCATGGACGCGCCCGGTATCGCGCGCAACGAGCGTGGCCCGATCGCGTCCCCCGAGCTGTTCGTCATCGTCGGACACCCGACGAAGAAGGACCCGAGCGACGCCAACGTGCCGCTGCGAGGCGTTTCGAGTGCCGCGCTGGCGGTGCGGCCGGAGGTGAAGATCGTCGAAGGCCGGATGTTCACCGAAGGTACCAATGAAATCGTCGTCGGCAGGGCCGCGTCGCGGCAGTTCGCGAACCTGACCGTCGGATCGGAAACCAAGTGGGGCCAGAACCGCTGGAAGGTGGTCGGCATCTTCGAAGACGGCGGCAGCGCCTCCGAATCCGAGATCTGGTCCGATGCGAAGGTGCTGCAGCCCGCTTATCAACGCGGCAACAGTTATCAGTCGGTCTATGTCCGCCTGCCGAGTGTGGAGGGCTTCCAGGCGTTCAAGGACGCGCTCACGGCGAATCCACAGCTGTCGGTGACCGCCATCCGCGAGCCCGAGTACTTCGCCGCACAATCAGAAGTGCTGCACAAGATCATCAGCACCATCGGCTATCTGATCGCGGGACTGATGGGGATCGGCGCGGTGTTCGGCGCCGTCAACACGATGTACACGGCCGTGGCCAGCCGCACGCGGGAAATCGCCACGCTCCGCGCGCTCGGCTTCAGCAGCTTCCCGGTTGTGTTCTCCGTGCTGTCGGAAGCGGTTTTCCTCAGCGTCGTCGGCGGGCTTATCGGCGGGATCGCGGCGTGGCTGGCATTCGACGGTTACCAGACGTCGACCATGAATTTTCAGTCGTTCAGCCAGGTGGCATTTGCTTTCGCGGTGACGCCGCGGCTCCTGGGTCTGGCGCTCGCTTACTCGGTCGTCATGGGGCTGGTGGGCGGTATGCTTCCGGCGGTGCGCGCCGCCAGGTTGCCCGTGGTCACCGCTCTTCGCGAGCTCTGATTAAGCTGCGTATGGAAAGCCGACGATCGGCGCCCTCAGGATGTACGTTTCCATATCCTTCCGGGCGCCGGTTTTCCCTTCCGCTTCGATCCGAATTCCAAACTTAAACTGCCACGCTTCAAGCGTTTAGCCCACCGCGTCCATTCTCGGCGTGTGTCTTCCGACCCCCGGCATGCCCGTTGCTGCATCCGGCTCCATACCGGGCCCAGCCGTCTGGCTCCCAGGAGTGCTGCAATAGGAGATGACCGAAGCCTGACGATTTCTCCCACCGGAGCCGACCGGCTGACCACCTGCCTCGTCAGCCGCTAAGGCCGGCTCACATCCCCAAACCCCGGGCGTGTCATGCCCGCGGCCACAGATCAGATCGGGAGCGGAAGGTGAAAGCCTTCGCTCCCGACTCCGACACCCGGTTCGCCGTCACGCCGACCACACATCGAGCCCGCCGACCGCGTCACTTGGAGCGCGACCGCTTGGTCCAGTAGCGTGCGAGCCCCTGGAACGAGTAGTTGAGCCCGCCGGCCCGCGTGTAGTCGCCCGCTTCTGTTTCGCCGAGGCGGCGGATGAGGTCGTTCAACGCCTCGGCAACAAATCGCTTCTGGCGCTCCTCGTCCTGCAGCGTCGCATCCGCGAGCAGGCGCCGGACGATGAGGCTCCAGGCGTCGATGTTTTCGAACATCGCCTGGAAGTGCTGCCGGGCGCCGCGGTGCGGCCCGAAATGCGTGAGAAACAGTGTTGCCGGGTCCCAGGCCAGGACTTTTTGCTCGCTGGCCCGCCACGCCTCGAGATCGATGTCCGGGGGTGGCGTGGGCGGCATGACGTAGACGGCGTTGCCGCGGAGGATCCCGGCGGTGTCGCCGACGAACGCGACGCGGGATGCGGTGTCGAGGTACGAGACGTGATGCGATGCGTGTCCCGGTGTGTACTCGACCTTGATCTCGCGCCCGGCAACCGACAGCGTTTCTCCACCCTCGACGATGTGGAGGTGCGCGGCCGGGACGGGCTTCACGTCGCCCCAGAGGGTTTCCATATCCTGGCCGTACAGCCGCCCGGCGCTGGCCAGCAGCTTCGAGGGATCCGCCAGGTGCGGCGCCCCGCGGCCGTGGACCACGACCTGGATGTGGGGATGGTGTTCGACGATCTGGCCGACGCCGCCCGAGTGATCGAGATGGATGTGCGTGACGAGGATCTGGCGGATGTCGGCGAAGCGGATGCCCTTGGTTTCCAGGGATGCCGTCAGCGTGGCGATGGTGGTGGCCGGGCCGGGATCGATCAGCGCGACGCCAGCGCTTCCGTGCAGGATCGCCGTGGCCATGATCTCCGGGCGGCCGCGGAAGTTCAGATCGACGTAGTCGAGCCCTGAGGCGAGGACGGGCATGTCAGGCTCCCGGTCGATCCATCGCGTTCAATACATCACGAACGTGAAGAGCTGATCGCCAACCGCGACGAGCACGTACTGGCGGCCGTCGAGGCGATACGTGATCGGCGCGTTCGTCACCTGTCCGATGCGGGAATGCCACAACGGCTTGCCGGTGGCCGCGTCATGCGCCACGAAGTTACCCCCGCCGTCACCGGCGAAGACCAGCTTACCGGCGGTCGCGAGCAGCCCGCCGCCGCCACCCGCGCCGCTCGGGTAGCGATGACGCCAGGCAATTTTTCCCGTCTTGTAGTCGATCGCGGTGAGGAAGTTGCCGCCGTTGCCGACGTTGATCTCTTCCTTGCCGCCGAGGCCCATGGAGCCGCGCGGATCCGGGTCGGTCAGGTAGAAGATCGAGTAGCCGTTGCGCTCCGACACGTAGAACAGGCCCGTGTCCGGGGAATACGCCGGCGGCTCCCAGTTGACGGTGCCACCGGCGGGAGGCGAGACGATCGATCCGGGAACCGTCGGATCCTTGCCGGGGTCGCGCCGCACCGACCCCTTGTCGACGCTCTTCGCCCAGTTGGTGGCGCTGCCGTACTTGCTCGTGACGAAGTGTTCCCCGGTGACGCGGTCGAGCGTGAAGAAGTAGCCGTTGCGCGCCGCGGTGGAGACGAGCTTGCGCTTGCGGCCGTTGATCATTCCGTCGATCAGGATCGGCGTCTGCGCCGAATCCCAGTCGTGCATGTCGTGCGGCGAGGTCTGGAAGTACCACGCCATCTTGCCGGTCTCCACGTTGAGGGCGATCAGCGCGCACGTGAAGAGGTTGTCCCCTTCGCCGCGTCCGACGGTGTAGGCCGGAATCGGGTTGCCGGTGCCGAAGATGTACAGCTTCGTCTCCGGGTCGTACACGCCCGGCAGCCAGGGCATGCCGCCGCCGTGCCGCGCCGCCTCCAGGCTCGCCCACGTGTCGAGTCCCGGGTCGCCCGGATTCATCGGCACGGTATAGAACTTCCACTGCTCCTCGCCGGTTTCGGCGTCGAACGACAGCAGGAACCCGGGCGAGTCCAGATCGTTACCGGTCCCGACGATCACGTGATTACCGACAACGATTGGGGCCGACGTCGTGAAGTACTGCTGGTTGAAATCGGCGACCACCTTGTGCCACCGCTCTTTCCCCGTGCGCGCGTCGAGCGACACGAGATAGTTGTCGGGCGTCGCCATGTAGAGGTAGTTGTTCCAGATCGCCATGCCGCGGTTGGCGATGTGGGTGCCACCGCGCGTCTTCCAGAAGTAGTGCCACAACTCGCGGCCGTCGCGCGCATCGATCGCCCATGCGTTGTCGGGCGTCGAGACGTATAACGTGCCGTCCACCATCAGTGGCGTGCCCTTGACGCCGGAACCGCCGCCGGCGCCGAAATCACCCGTGCCTTCACCGCCCACGATGACGTTGCCGGCGTTGCCGCCGCGGCCGCGTCCATCGGTGTTCCCCGCTCCGGGGGTCAGTCCCATCGTCCACGCGAGGGTCAGGTTCTTCACCGTGAGGCGATTGGCCTGGGTCAGCGCGCTGTAGCGGCGTCCTGTGTAGTCACCGGAGTAGGTCGGCCAGTCGTCGGACAGGGGGTTCAGCAGCTTCGCGGGATCGAGTCCGCGGCCCTGCCCCCAGAGCGTCAACGGGCACAACAACAGCGTCAGCAGCAGGAGTCGGTTCCGTGTCATTTCAATGTCGCCAGGTACGCCGTGACGTCGTGCATGTCCTTGTCGGTATAGACCGACAGCAACATGCGGTGGGGTTCGAGCGGGTCGCGCACCTCGACTTTCGGCAGGGCGCCATTACGACGGATGCTGCGGATCGTGCCGTCCGCCTGGACGAGGGTCACCAGGAAGTCGTCGATGCGGAGCAGGCGCCCTTCCACTTTCTCGCCGGGGAGCGTCACCGTCGCGGTGACGACGCGCGGGTTCGGGGCATTCGGCGCAGCGCCCCTGCCGCCGGCGCTGCGTCCGCGGCCGCCGGCCGCGCCGCCGGAGACCCACAGGTTCTGCAGCGCCTTGGGGTCGGGAATTCTCGCCGCGATGCCCTGCATGTCGCCCGTCGCCGAGTGGCACGTGGCGCACCTGGCCTCGAAGTAGGTCCGGCCCGCGGCGGCGTCGCCAACCAGCACGTCGAGCACGACGGGCGTCTCACCCGGCGGTGGCATCCCCTGCCGCGGCGACAATGCCGCGACGCTGTGGATGTACTCGGCGACGGCCTTGACGTCTTCGTCAGGCATCGGGATCGGCGGCATGCCCTTCTCGGCTCTCGCGCCGCGCACGATCGGCAGGATC
>JANPCT010000681.1:0-7189 GCA_031431095.1 Acidobacteriota bacterium
CATTTACGATAAGAACGTCTCGATGGCCAAGCTGGTGGGCGCCAACAAGGAATACATCACCAAGCAGATCCCGCACCTGTCGTCGCTGCTCACCGAGTCGATCGATGACGTGCTCGCCAAGTCCGACGTCATCGTCGTCGGCAACGGCGCGCCGGAGTTCGGCGAGGCCTTGACGCGCACGCGCGACGACCACATCATCCTCGACCTCGTGCGCGTGACGACGCCGCGCGAGGACATCAAAGGGGACTACCGCGGTATCTGCTGGTAGCGCGGACGCCGCGGGCGGAAGCAGGAAGGTAAAGAAGCCTGCCGCGGTCGTGCACCGCCGCGGCAGGGGTGTCGGCGGCGGCGTCCAGTCCGTGGACCCGCTGGCGCTTTTACGCCGCGGGAGTCAGAAACACCGCCAGGTGATCCCAGATATAGGCGAGCGATGCCGTCAACTGCTGGTCGTCGTCCAGCATGTGGAGCTCGACGTTGGGCCGGTGCCGGGCCCAGGCTTCGACTGTGGCGGGATTGACGGCGGCGTCGCGACGCCCCTGGAAGACGAGGATCGGCATCGATAGCGTCGCCTTCATGGCATCGTAGCGCTGGGCGTCCTCGTACAGCTCGTAGTGCACCGGCAGCATGCGTTTGTAGCCGAAGTGAAAAACGTTGAGCTGCCCGGCGGCCTTCCATGCCGACAGGTCGGCACCTCCCGGGCCGCGGATTCCCTCGTCGCCGAAATCGAGGGCCGGCGCCAGCAGCACCAGCTTGTTGACTTCCCCGGGCCACTTCGCAGCTGCGTTGACCGCCACGAACGCGCCCAGGCTGGACCCGATCAGCGTGACCGGACCGGCGGCCGCCTCCAGCAGCGTCCGCGTCTGGTCGAGCATGCGCGTGATCGTCAGGGTTGAGAAATCAGGCAGATTGAGATCGGGCGCGCGGAAGTCGATGCCGCGGGCGCGCAGGCGCTCGCCGAGGTAGACCGCCTTACCCGAGTGGGAGGAAGACGCGAAGCCGTGGAGGTAGATGACCACTCAGAAGAGTGTCTTGCAACCGGGCCTGCACCGGCACTGGATTGAGCCCTCGCCATCGGTCGAGTAATCGTAGGAGAGCTCTTCACCCTTGCGGATGTTGCGCGCCGCGCGGATCCAGATGGTGTCGCCAATCACCTGGGTGTAGCAGTTCGGCTCGCATTTGTGGTTGATGAACCGGGCGATGTTCCCGCCCACGCCGGCGTCGCGAACGTACAGCCGATTCAACTTGAAGCACCAGATGTGCCCCTTCTTCAGGTAGCGGCCCTCGCGGCGCAGGCTTTCCTTGTTGGGGATCTTCTCCCCCGCATAGTCGATGATGCGCGTGTTCTTGTTGATGGCGCGGGTCGCGAATACGCCCCAGCCCTGAATAGGAGACCGACGCTTTTCGATCACGGATCTCTAGAGTAGCCGATCGCCGATTACCAGTAGCGCACGCGGCCGGTGTCGACGTGGACGAAGTTCGACGCCGCGTAGAAGCCGACGCCGCCGCGCTTGAGGGATCGCGCCGCGTCGCGCAAATGCGTCAGCTTGATGGCGGGGACCCGTATGTCGATGGCCTTGCCGTCCATGTGCAGGCTGTGCGTCGCCACGCCGCTCTGCGCACCGCCACGTTCGTGAAGCATGGCGTTGGTTTCCGGCGAGCGATAGCCCGAGATGACATGGAACGGCTGGTCAGTCCCGAGAACGCCGTTGAGTTCGAACAGCAGATCGAGCAGCGGAAGGTCGATCGGCTTGATCTGGTTGACGCGGAAATCGCGGAGCAGCACGTTGACGTCCTGCAGTGCCGGCGCGAGGTACTCACCTGCTGCGCAGTAGGACGTCGAGAGGCGCTCACCTGTATGGGTATGGAGGAGTGACAAGGCGCGATCCCCGGCAAGGCTGGAGGAGGCGGCTCCGCCGCCGGTAGCGCCAAACACCCGCGCCGGGACGAGCGCACATGCGGCAACGGCGGCGCCAGCACTAAGGAACGAACGTCGGCTCAACATATTTGGCAATGGTCCAGTTGAAGCGGTCGCCGCGCTGAGGGTCGCCCCTCGCGGTCTGCTCTCGTCGCACTCTTGCGGAGACAACATTGGACCATGAACCTCTCCCGGCATCAAGCTGAACCACAAAGAGCTTCGATGCCTTCACGGCGTCGAGTGAGAGATACGAGAGCATCGACGGACGTATCAGGCTCACGCGCGACTAGGTTAAGATCGTGGGATGGAAGGCATCATCACCGCGTGGGGCCGAATCCTGCGCGGCTACAATCCCTCCCTGTCGATCGAGATCACGCGCGAATGCCCGTTGCGCTGCCCCGGCTGCTACGCCTATGGCGACGATCACCTCGGAGGCGACATCACGCTCCGGCAGGTCACCGATTACAAGGGGCAGGAACTCATCGATCGCGTTCTCGCGATCGTCGACGAGGAAAAGCCGCTTCACGTCTCCATCGTCGGCGGCGAGCCGCTCGTTCGCTTCAGGGAACTGAACGTCATCCTGCCGCGGCTGGCGGACGCCGGCATCTACACCCAGCTGGTCACCAGTGCGGTCCGGCCGATTCCCCTCGAGTGGGCGTCGTTGCGCCGGCTGCAGATCGTCGTCTCGATCGATGGCCTGCAGCCGGAGCACGATACCCGGCGCACGCCGGCAACCTACGATCGCATCCGCCAGCACATCGCCGGACAGCACGTCGCGGTGCACTGCACCATTACGCGCCAGCAGGTGCAGCGCGACGGCTATCTCGAAGAGTTTGCCCGTCTGTGGTCGGAAAACCCGGACGTGCGTCAGATCTGGTTCAGCCTCTACACGCCGCAGGTCGGCGAGGTCTCCGAGGAAATTCTCACGCCCCACGATCGTGAGCGCGTCGTCGCCGCGTTGATGCAGTTGCGCCGGCAATATCCGACAATCAAGATGCCGGAGCGGTTGATCGCTCAGTACGTGAGTCCACCGGCGAGTCCTGACGACTGCGTGTTCGCGCAGACCACCACGTGCGTCTCCGCGGACCTGGCGCGCCGTATCACGCCGTGCCAGTTCGGCGGCACGCCCGACTGTTCGCAGTGCGGCTGCATGGCGTCCGCTGGACTGAAGGCCGTGGCCGCCCACCGCCTGCCGGGCGGCATCCCCGTAGGCGCCCTGTTCCGGAGCTCGCTGCGCATCGGCCGGACGGTGCGGCAGCGGCGACAGGCGGTCGCCTGATGGCGCAGGCTGCCTCGTTCGACATCACCTCCACGGTCGATCTCCAGGAAGTCGACAACGCCGTGAACCAGGCCCGCAAGGAAATCGCGCAACGGTACGACTTCAAGGGCTCCCGCGCGGCCATCGAGTTGAATCAGAAGGAGAACACGATCGTCCTCACGGCAGACGACGAGTTCAAGATGACGGCGTTGTGGGAAATCCTGCAGACGCGCATGGTGCGCCGGGGAGTGCCGACCAAGAACCTGACGCCCGGCACCATCGAACGCGCTGCCAACGACACGGTGCGGCGCACGATCACGCTGACTCAGGGCATCCCTACCGAGGCGGCGAAGGACATCCTCAAGTTCCTGAAGGATCAGAAACTCAAGAAGGTTCAGGCGTCGATCATGGCCGACCAGGTACGCGTCACGTCGCCGTCCAAGGATGAGCTTCAGGAAGCGATGCGGCAGTTGCGCGAGCACGATTTCGGCTGCGCGCTGCAATTCGGCAATTATCGCGGCTGAGAATCCACCACGGGTCAAGCCCTTTCAGGAGACAGTCCATGCGAATGGTTACCCGATCCGCCATCCTGGCGCTCACCCTTGCGGGTCTCGTGGCCGATGGCGGGGTATCGGCGCAGACGCGGGCCGCCGCCCCACGCGTCAACCCGGATGCGGCGGTGATCCAGGATTTCCTCAAGCGCGTAGGCGGTTACGTCGCCCTTCACAAAAAGCTCGAGGCGGCGCTCCCCAACCTCCCGGCGCAGACCACCCCGGAGGTGATGGACGCGCATCAACGCGCCCTCTCGAAGCGCATCCAGGAGGCGCGAAAGACCGCCAAGCCCGGCGAGATCCTCTCGCCGGCGATGCAGCGTCGGATCCGCACCCTCCTGCGTCCGATTTTTTCAGGGAAAGACGGACAGCAGATCAAGGCCGAGATTCTCGACAATGAATACAAGGGGAGCGTGCGCCTTGCGGTCAACGGGCGATATCCGGACGAAATCCCGATCTCGACCGTGCCGCCGCAGGTCCTCTCAGCCTTGCCCAAACTGCCCGAGGCGCTCGAATACCGGTTCATCCAGAACAGCCTGATCCTGTTCGACCAGCACGCCCATATCATCGTGGACTTCATGGATCGTGCGTTCATCTCGTGAGCAGCTTTTCATGATGCATCCTGACCTTCAGCGTGGAGTATTCCTTGGCGCGGTCGTCGCGCTCATGTGCTGCGGCGGCAGCGCGCCGGGCCGATCCGTCGCCTCGGCCGCCTCTCCAGGCCTCGCGCCGGCTGCTGCCGCGGCGCAGGCCTCCGGCCAGACCCCCCTGCCCAACAAGCCCGACACCCTGCATTTCGCCGTCATCGGCGACAACGGAAACGGCGACAAGGGGCAGTACGAGATCGGCGAGCAGATGGCGGCTTGGTACGGGCGATTCCAGTTCCCGCTCGTGCTGATGATGGGCGACAACATCTACGGCTCGGATCGTCCCCAGGATTTCATCAAGAAGTTCGAAACGCCGT
The DNA here is from genome assembly GCA_031431095.1 of Acidobacteriota bacterium. Classification (GTDB taxonomy): domain Bacteria; phylum Acidobacteriota; class Vicinamibacteria; order Vicinamibacterales; family 2-12-FULL-66-21; genus JAICSD01. The sequence continues at coordinate 4,689 of JANPCT010000681.1, forward strand.
ACAAGCCCCTTCTCGACAAGGGGGTGAAGTTCTACGCGAGCCTCGGCAACCACGATTCGCGCGAGCAGCGGTACTACAAGGGCTTCAACATGGACGGGAAGCTCTATTACACGTGGAAGGCGCCGAAAGAGGACGTGCGCTTCTTCGCGCTCGAGAGCGCGTATATGGACCCGGACCAGTTGAAATGGCTGGAAGACGAGCTCAAGAAAGCCGGTGAGAAGTGGAAAATCGTGTTCTTCCACCATCCCCTGTATTCGTCGTCCAAGACCCACGGCTCGCAGCTGAAGCTGCGCGCGGTGCTGGAACCGCTGTTCATCCAGTACGGCGTCAGCCTGGTCCTCAACGGGCACGACCACGCCTACGAACGGGTCCTGCCGCAGAACGGCATTCACTATTTCGTGGAGGGATCGTCGGGACAGTTGCGCATCGGCGACCTGCGCAGGCCGTCACCGCTGACCGCGTTCGGCAACGACACCGAACAGACCTTCATGCTGATGGAGATTGACGGCGAGACGCTGACCTTCAACACGATCAACCGCAAGGGTGCGGTGATCGACTCGGGCACGATTACCAGGCGGAAGTAGGGTTTCTTCTAGGCGACGCCGCCGGCGGCTTTCTTGCCGCTCGTCTTCCAGTCGGCTGAGAACACCCCCAGCATCTTCCTGACGACCGCCGCGTTCTGGATGATGATGCCGACCTCGCGGCGGCCTTCCAGTTCCAGCTTGCGCAGGCTCTGGCTGCCGACGAACGCGCTCTTCCCGTCGCGGATGATCGCCCGCACGTGGAGGCGCATCGGCGCGAGCGAGCGCACTTTGATGTCGGGATTGGCTTTTTCGAGGTGGCCGAGGATGCGGATCTTGACGCCGGCCTTGGCGCGCTCGGCGATGACCTTCTGCACCGCGTTGTCGCTCACCTGCGCGTCGTAAATCAGCAGTTCCTTGGCCGCACCCTTGATGAACGCGGTCAGGCGCACCCGCGAGTTCTCCGGACTGACCACCAGCCGCGGATGGGTCGGGGTGTAGTTCTGGCGCAGCGCGTCGGCGTTGAACAACTGGCTTGCCTCGCGCACCACTTTCGCGTCGCGCGTGATGATGCCGAAGCTGCGGCTCTGCTCGATGTCCAGCTTGGTGTAGTTGAAGCCGTAGATGTGCAGGGCGCTGTCGTCGATGATCATCATCTTGCCGTGGTAACGGGAGAGGTCATCGGCCGTGCGGGCGACGGTCGCACCGCGCTCCAGCAGCCGCAACTCGAGCTTCCGCAGGGTTTTCTCGCCGCCCTTGTTGGTATGTGCGATCAGGGCGCGCACCGCGACGCCGCGCGCCACCGCTTCCGACAGCGCCTTCTCGACCGCCGGGCGGTCGAATCGGAAGATGACGATGTCGATGGTCTTGCGGGCTTTTGCGATTGCCTGGATGACGGGCGTGACGCCGTCCGCCGGCTGGATGATTAGCTTCACTTCGTCTTGGGCTTCTTTTCGGTCCACTGCACCGCGGCGTGCCCTTCGGGATCGAGTTTCAACAGGGCGTTCGTCACACGGTCTCTATCCAGTTCCAGCGGTACCAGCATCTCGTAGGAGACCTCCTCGTCAGAGGCGGTGAGCATGGTGTAGTCTACATGAAACTTATGCAGGACGGCATCGAACTCCTTGCGCCGGCCGTCGGTGTCCTCCCCCATCTTGATTGACAGTTCGTACAGCTTCTTCCCTTCCGGTTCGAACGATTCGATGACCCACAGCACCAGCAGGATGAAGACGGCGGAAAACGCCGCGATGACGTACTGGCCGACGCCAGAGGCGAGGCCGACCGCGAGCGTCGAGAGCATGACGCCGGCGTCCTTCGGGTCTTCAATCTTCGCCCGGTAGCGCACCAGGCCGGCGGCGCCGACGACGCCGAAGGCGCGCGCCAGGTTGCTGCCGACGACGAGCATGACGACCGCCGCCATGACGGCGAGGATGATCTGCGTCTGGATGACGGCAACCTGCCGCAGCGGTGTGCCGCGCCGCTTCGGCCGGAATGCCAGCAGCGCGCCGAGCGCGGCCGCAAGCGGCAGCCGCAGCAACGCGTGGCGGATCTCGTCCAACGTATGCGGCGGCAACACCTCTTCTTTCACCGACGCCGCCGTCAGCGGGTCGGCCTGCATCGCGCCAAGCGCGACCGGCACGGCGCAGATGAGCACCGCCAGCAACGCCATCACCAGGTGTCGTGATCGTACACTCATCGTCCGATTGCCAGCCCTTCCTGGATCTTCTGTTCGAACCGCCGGATGAAACGGTTCGCCACCTCCGGTGCGTAGCCGCCGGCGCGGAACGCGTCCTGCCATTGCTTGTCGCTGAGCGCCTGGAGCTTCTCGCAGATCCAGCGCACGTCGGCCGGCGTCATGTGATCGACGAGGCGGCCGTGCCGGCCGCGATATTCGAACCGCACGTGACCGCCGGCCATGCCCTTGATGAACGGCGTGCCCTCGAACACTTTGGGATCCCCGCGCGGCGCGTCGAGGACGCC
>JANPCT010000682.1:0-4324 GCA_031431095.1 Acidobacteriota bacterium
GCCGCGGCAATCTGAAGAAGGGAGATGACAATATTCATGCGTGCTCCAGCTCGCGTCCGTCTCTGGCGTAGTCGTCAGGCCGACGCAGCTCAATTGTATAACCCACGAGGCGCAATGCAGTTCATCGCAGGAATCGCTCAGGTCATCTCGATCCTCTCGTTCGCCTGGTACGGGGTGAGCTGCTTCGTGTCAGCCGCAATGGTGGCGGAGTTCGAGCGCTACCATCTCGCTCGTTTCCGCTCGCTCACGGGAATGTTGCAGGTGGCCGGGAGCCTCGGATTGTTCGCGGGCTACTTTTCTCGTCCCCTGCTCCTGCTGTCCGCTGGAGGTTTGGCGACGATGATGTTGCTTGGGGTGATTGTACGCCTCAGGATTCGGGATCCCCTGTCCGCGGCGATTCCGGCTTTCGCATTTCTTGTTTTGAATCTTTGTATCGTCGCGGCCACTCTCTGAGCGCCGCCGGCAGCACTCTCGGCCCGGGCCCCCGATGCCACCGAGTCCTGAGGGCGCGGGCGTGCAGATCGCATTCATCGGCCACGGCAAGGTGCCCCTCAGCGTGCCTGTGGTCCGCCTCGAGGCCTTTTGGTGTTGCCGGACGAATGTTTTGGGAGTAGTGTTTCTGCGCTAGTCGATGAGACAGCAGTCTGGAGTATCCATGGTATCGCCTGCTGGGTCGCGGTTACCGTCGCGCTTCGCTTCAGCCCTCGCCTTGCTTCTGTTCCTCGCGGGAGTGGTCCCCGCAGCGCAGAGCCTCTTTGGAACCATCTCGGGCACGGTCGTCGATGAACAAGGCGGCGCCTTGCCGGGAGCCTCCGTGACGCTCACGGACCAAGCCTCGCAGGCCGTGCAACACACCACGACCAATACCGATGGCGTGTTCGTGTTTGCCGCGGTGCCGGCCGGCAGTTACGCCGTCAAGATCGAGCTCCCGAGTTTCAATTCCTGGGAAGCGACGGACATCGCGCTGCGGCTCGGCGAGCGGCGCACGCTCAGCGGAATCAAGATGCACATCGGCGCGCTGAAGGAGTCCGTCTCGGTGACCGCGCGTCCCGAAATGGCGTCGCTCGAGTCAGGTGAGAAAAGCGCGCGGCTCACCTCCGAGCAGATTCAGAACGTCCCGATGGTCGGCCGGTCGACGGCGGAGTTGCTCAAGCTGCTTCCCGGCATGACGCCTATTTCCAACGGGACGAGCAACAGTCCGGGATTCAACGGCGAGATCATCGGGATCAACGGCAACGGCGACGGCGGCAAACAGAGCGCGGTCGGTAATTTTTCCGGCAACGGCACGCGCGCCGACGCGCTCGACATCGTCATCGACGGCGCGCACGCCTCGGATCCGGGTTGCAATTGCGCGACGTCCGTGAACCCCAATCCGGACATGGTCGGCGAATTCAAAGTGCTCCAGGCGAACTACGGGGCGGAACACGCCAAGGGCCCGATTACCATCGACGCCGTCAGCAAAGCGGGCGGCCAGAAGTTTCACGGCATGGGCTATGTCTACATGCGTGACTACCGGCTCAACTCGAACGAGTGGTTGCTCAACCGGTTCCGGACCGACAAGCCGAAGAACCAGTTCACCTATCCCGGCTTCAATATCGGCGGACCCCTCCTGATTCCGGGCACCAACTTCAACAAGAACCGCGATCGCGTGTTCTTCTTCACCGGCTACGAGTTCTACCGGCAGCGACTCGACACCGGGACGCTGCAATCCTGGGTGCCGACGCAGGCGATGCGCGACGGGGACTTCAGCAACACGCCCTCGTACGCGAGTCTCGGCAACTTCTTTGTGAACACGACACCAAGCAACCTGGTCAACGGCCGCGTTCCGGCGACCCAGATCGATCCCAACGGCCAGCGGCTCATCAATCTGTTCCCGTTGCCCAATGCAAACCCCGCAGTCACCGACGGCTACAATTACGTTCAGAACGTCCCGCTCAACCAGAACATGCACCAGTGGTTGACGCGGGTCGACATGAACATCAGCGCCAACACGCGGTTGTTCGCCCGGTACAATCTCCAGGCCGAGGAGCAGAATTTCCCCGTCGGTCTCTGGTGGCGCAACTCGGCCCAGGTTCCGTATCCGACGGAGGTCACCGCCCCGAATCGATCGCACTCGGCGACGGTGAGCCTCACGCGCATCTTCGGGTCCTCGCTCACGACCGAATCGACGTTTGCAACGACCTACATCAATTTTCCAAACCAGTTCCGCGATGCCAGCCGCGTGTCCCGATCCGCGCTTGGGTACAGCAACAGCGGGATCTACAACAGCGGCCTGGACCAGATTCCTTCGATGATGGCGTGGGGCAATGGGCCCACGCTCTTCAACCCTGGCGGTTTCGATCCAGTCCTCTTCGCCAAGAAATGGCTCGTCTCCGGCGCGCAGAACGTCACGAAGGTTGCCGGCGCGCATACGATGAAAGCCGGCGCGTACTACGAATGGGTGAACAACAGCCAACCCGGCAACGGCGACTCCAACGGGCGGCTGATCCTGGGCAACTGGGCGAACGGATCGAGCGGCAACTACTTCTCCGACCTGTTGACCGGGACCCTCGCCGAATACGGAGAACAGTCGCGCAATATCGTCCGCGACATGGCGTACAAAATTATCGAGGGCTACGCGCAGGACAGCTGGAAGGCCCAGGACCGGCTCACGCTCGAGTATGGTGTCCGCCTCTCGCACCTCGGCGGCTGGACGGAGCGGAACGGGAAAGGCATGGCGGTCTTCGATCCGGCCTTGTACTCGGCCGCCGCCGCCGCCGGCACGCAGTTCCCGGGCGTGACGTGGACGGGTCGCGACGGCAATGTGCCGCGCTCGGGCGTCAAGGTGCAGTCGCTCTTGCTGGCGCCGCGCGTCGGTTTCGCGTATGACCTCTTCGGCACGGGCAAGACGCTGCTCCGCGGCGGCTTTGGCGTGTTCAACTTCCACGACGCGCAGGGACCGTACTCGGGTTTCATCGACCTCCCCTATGGCGTGACGTTCACCAACGCGGTCAACGTGCCGCTGTCGCAGGTCTCAAGGGTCGATCCCACCAAGCAGCCGAGTTTGAGCGGCGCGATTCTCAGGAGCGACAACAAACAGCCGAGAACACAGAGCTGGAGCCTGACACTCCAGCAGCGCATTCCATTCAAGATGATGGTCGAGGCTGCCTACGTCGGCAGCAAGAGCGACCATCTGCTGAACGACGGCATCAATAATTTCAACATCGTACCGTTTGGCGCCATGCTGAACGATCCAGGCGGTGACCCGAATCGCTACCGCCCGCTCTCGCAGTACGGCGACCTTCCGGTCACCCGCCACACGCATTATCAGAATTACAAAGCGTTGCAGACGCTCGTGAGCCGGCAGGGCGCGCGCTTGAGCTTCACGAGCGCGTACACCTTGTCGAAAGCGCTGGGCGTCCGCGGCGGCGGGCAGGGCTCGACCACGCAGCCGCCGGGTGACCTTCGCGATTCCGCGTACGGAGTCCTGGGTTACGATCGGCGACACGTGCTGAACGTCGGCTATAGCTGGCTGCTTCCGGACGTTGACGGCAACGCCGTGTTGAACGCGATCGCCGGGGGCTGGCAGCTGACCGGCGTCTCAACGTGGATCAGCGGCGCGCCGCTCCAGCCGCTCGCCGGCACCGGCGTGAACTTCGGCCTGAGCGGAACGCTTGCCGACGGCACCGCCATCAGCAACGCGCTCATCACCGGCTCGCCCTCCATCGCGGCGATGCCGGTGATCACCTGCGACCCGAGAAGCGGAGTGACCGGCGATCAGATCTTCAACCCGAATTGTTTCGCCCTTCCGTCCCCAGGTAAGAACGGCAGCTACATCATGCCGGACCTCCGTGGACCCGCCTACATGAACCACGATCTCGGCGTCTTCAAGAATTTCAAGTTCAACGACACCCGGAAGTTCCAGTTCAGGGCGTCGTTCACGAACGTGTTCAACCACCCGCAGCGGTTCCTCGACGACAACGTCAACTTGAAACTCACCTACCAGAATGGCGTGATGACGAACGCTGATTTCGGCGTGCTTCCCAGAAACCGGAAATATGGGCGGCGGATCGTTCAACTGGCGTTCAAGCTCTACTTCTGAGATCCACCCGACTTTGATAGCCCGGCGGCGCGGCCGTCGGCTATCATGGTCGGCGTCATGTTCACGCGGTGCCTGCTGCCGCTGGCCGTCGGCGCGGTGATCCTCGCCGGCGTGCAGCCAGCACGCGCGCAGGACGCGTCCTTCGACCGCGCCAACGCTCTGCAAAAGGCAGGAAGGTTCGAGGCCGCCGCCACGGAATACCGCCGGTTCCTCGAGGCGCACCCCGCGAACGTCGAATCACGG
>JANPCT010000683.1:0-2518 GCA_031431095.1 Acidobacteriota bacterium
GCTGCGACACGTAGCGCCCGTGCAGGTGGCGGCACTGGTCCTCGATCATGCGCGAGAGAACCGCGAGGGCGGCGTCGGGGGTGCTGCGGCGGCCGCGTGGCGCAGCGCCGACAGCGGCGATGTGATGCTGCAGGATCTGCAGATCGTGCAGGCGGCCCAGCGCGTCCTGCGACTTCTTGATGATCCGCAGAAGCGGCAGGCACGGCGCGGCGCCGCTCTCGTCCGCGATTTCAAGCGCGTAGCGAAGCTTCTTGGCCGCGATGCGGACCTGGTGCAGAGGTTCGGGGGCGTAGATCTGCCCCGCCTCCTCGATGGCCTGGTCGAGGCGGCGGCCGCGCGTGGCGATGCGGAGCGCCAGCGCCGCGCGCCAGTTGTGCCCCGCGGCCGGATGAAGCAGCGCCTGTCGTACAGCCGAGAGCCGCCGGGCGAGCTTGTCCGTATCGACTTTGTCGAGACGACCGAGCATGACCGCGCGCCGCCGCTCGCGATCCTCGATGACGTGAGCGCGGACCTCGGCCAGGGCAGCGCTCGGGACGCCCTGTCGTTCGGCCAGCTCGTCAATGATGTGCAGGGTGACGTCCAGTTCCCTGACAGACCCGAGCGCCTGGGTCAGTCGCCGGATTTTACGCTCTGCCTTCCCCGACTTCGTGTGCTCCAGGCCCTCGGTCAACACCGGCAGGGCCTCGCGAAGCCGCCGCGACGCGACGCGCGCCTGGTGGACCCCGACGTCTTTTCCGGCGATGGCGGCCGACAGTTGCCGGCGCAATGCGCGCGTGCGGCGTTCAAGGAGGCGGACCAGGGGTGATGGACGGTTCATGGTAGGATTCGGCCCGGTTCGACCGAACGGGCAGTATATAACGTTGCTGTAACAGGCAAATACCCGGCCAGCCCTGACGCCCCTCCCCATAGATGCGAATTGCCGCCATCGACATCGGCACGAACTCAATCCACATGATCGTGGTGAGGGTCCGGCCAGACCTGTCCTTCGAAGTGATTGACCGGGAGAAGGAGATGGTTCGCCTCGGGGCCGGCGGGCTCGACGGGCGGAGCCTCACGCCAACGGCGATGACGTCAGCGCTTCAGACGCTGGCCAAGTTCCGCCGCCTCGCGGACTCCCACAAGGTCGACGAGATTGTAGCCGCCGCCACCTCGGCTACACGGGAAGCCGAGAACGGAGGGGACTTCATCGCCGAGGTCGCCCGGCGCACCGGCATCAAGATCCGGATTATCTCCGGAACCGAGGAGGCCCGGCTCATCCACATGGCCGCGGTCTATGGCGTCCATATGGGCGGCAGTCCCGCCGTCGTCATCGACATCGGTGGCGGCAGCACCGAGGTATCGCTGGGCACGGCGTCGCACCTCAGCCATGCGCGCAGTTTCAAGCTTGGCGTCATCCGCCTGACCGAACGCTTCGTGCGCACCGATCCCCTGTCGCCGCGCGACGAGCGGCGCCTCGTCAAGCACATCAATCATGCGATTGGCGAGTATCTCGACACCCTTTCTGCGCGGCGGTTTGAACGGGTCATCGGCACTTCGGGAACGATCCTGAGTCTCGGCGCACTGGCGCTCAGCGACGAAGGGATCGTCCGCGACGAGGCGCTGCGCAATCGGCGGGTGAGCGTCAAGGCCATCCGCCGAGTGAGGAAACGGCTCAGCGGTGCGGATCTTGACGCACGTCTGCACATGGACGGCCTGGACCCGCGGCGCACCGACATCGCGGTGGCGGGGTCCGTCCTGCTCGACAGCGTGCTGCGCCGTCTGGGTGCCGAGGACATCACCCTGTGCGACCTGGCGCTGCGCGAAGGCCTCGTACTCGACTATATCCAGCGCAACAGCGCGACGATCCGCAAGATCGAGCGCTACCCCGACGTACGACGCCGCAGCGTCATCGAGCTCGGCGAGCGTTCCGGCTACTCGGCGGTGCACGCCCGGCATGTCGCGCAGCTGGCACTGGCGCTGTTCGACCAGACCCGCGCGGTCCACAAGCTGGCGGATCGCGAACGGGAGTGGCTCGAGTACGGCGCGCTGCTGCACGACGCCGGGGTGCATATCAGTTACGAGCGCCATCACCGGCATTCGTACTATCTCATCAAGAACGGCGAGCTCCGCGGCTTCGATCCGCAGGAGATCGAGCTCATCGCCCTCCTGGCGCGCTATCATCGTCAGGCCGCACCGAAGAAGGCGCACGACGGATATGGGATGCTCAAGGGAGACTTGCGGCGAACGGTGCGGACGCTCGCGGCGATGCTGCGGCTCGCCGAAGGGCTCGACAGAAGTCACGCGCAAGTCGTCACGACGCTCGACGTGGTGCCGCGCGGCGACGCCTATCTGATCCGGCTCCGCACCGGAGGAGACGCAGAGCTCGAGCTGTGGGCGGCGCACCGCCATGGTTCGGAGCTCGAACGGGTGCTGCGCCGGCCGCTGCGGTTCGAGGTATCGGGTCGGGTCCCGTCGGGCCCGCGGACGGCGCACAAGAAGGAACGCGCATCACATGTTGAACACGCTCACCACGCCGCAC
>JANPCT010000684.1:0-2612 GCA_031431095.1 Acidobacteriota bacterium
GCTGCTGTTGCTGCTGGTGCTGCTCGTCACTTTCGGGACCGCCGGCTCTGCCGTCCGCACCCCGCAAGCGCCCGCCGCACCTGCGGATTTCGCTCGCGCGATGAGCGCCGCGATTGCTCACGGCCAGCGCGACCTGGCTGAACGACTTGCCACCGCGCGTGGCCCTCAGGATCCTGCGGCGGCCGTCGTCCTCGCGCAGCTCGCGATTGCCCGGGGACGTTATCAGGACGCGGCGGCCCTGCTGGAACCGGTCGTGGCGCGCGAGCCTTCCGGTGACGCCGCACTTGAGCTCGCGTTGCTGCGCCGGACGATCGGGCGGAACGCCGACGCGCAGCCGCTGCTGGCCGCCGTCTTCCGGGCCGGGCCGACCTCTGCGGATGCCGCCGCACTGGTCCGTGCCGCGCGCGCAGCGCACGCGCTGAACCGGCCGCGCGAGGCGAAGACCTTCTTTCTCGAAGCGACGCGCGCGGGAGCTCCGGCGGAGGTGGTGGAAACCGCATTCGGACGGTTGTTCCTTGACAAGTTCAACGGCGCGGAAGCGTTGAAGTCGTTCCAGGCGGCGCTCACCGCCGATCCGAACTGGGCGCCGGCCCACGCTGGCCTGGCGCGCGTGCTCGAGAACGAGGATCCCCCCAAGGCCGCCGCGGCGGCCGAAAAAGCCATTCAGATCGACCCGGCCCTCGCCGATGCGCACCTGCTGCTTGCGGCGTTGCACCTCGATTCCGATCGGGATGCCGACGCGCGCGCGGAGATTGACAAGGTGCTGGCCTACAATCCGTCGCAGCTCGAAGCGCACGCGATGCTGGCCGCGATGGCCTACGTGAAGGACGACAAGCCCGCGTACGAGCGGGAAGTCGCCGCCACGCTCGCGATCAATCCGGCTTACGGCGAGGTCTATCGCCTTGCCGGACAGCACGCCGCGAGTCACTACCGCTTCGACGAGGCTGCCGCGCTCGCGGAGAAGGCGCTCGCCCTCGATGCGACGAGTACTCGCGCCGCGGGAGATCTCGGCATGCACCTGCTCCGCACCGGAGACGAAGCCGCCGCGCGCCGTGCGCTCGATCGCTCCTGGCGCGGCGATCCCTACGACATCGTGACGTTCAATCTTCTCAAGATGCTCGACAACCTCGAGCAGTTCACGACCGTGACGGACGGGGACATCGTCCTGAAGATGCACCGCGACGAGGCCCCCGTGCTGCGCGACTACGCGATGCCGCTCGCGCATGAGGCGCTGAAGTCGTTGTCGGCGCGTTATGGCTTCACGCCAACCGGACCTATCCTGATCGAGATTTTCCCGAAGCACGATGACTTCGCAGTGCGCAACCTTGGCCTGCCCGGCATGATCGGCGCGCTCGGCGCCTGCTTCGGGCGCGTCGTCACGATGGACTCACCGACGGCGCGCGATCCGGGAACGTTCAGCTGGCAGGCGACGTTGTGGCACGAGCTGGCGCACGTCGTCACGCTGCAGATGTCACAGCAGCGCATTCCGCGCTGGCTGACCGAGGGCATTTCCGTTTACGAGGAATCCGTGCAGCGCCCCGAGTGGGGGCGCGACATGGAGACCACGTTCGCGCGCGCGATGGATCGCGGCAAAGTCCTGAAGCTGAAGGACCTCAACGCCGGGTTCACGCGTCCCGACACGATCTCGCTGGCCTACTTCGAAGCGTCGCTCCTCGTCGAACACATTGTCGCGTCACGCGGGCAGCAGGCGCTGCGGTCGCTGGTGAAGTCGTATGCGCAGGGCATCGACACCGACACGGCGATGAAGCGCGCCCTCAATGCGACGATGGACGATCTCCAGGGCTCGTTCGACAAGGCCCTCGACGAGAAGTTCGGGTCGATGCGGCGCGCCCTGCACGATTCGGACAAACCCGTGGACGCGACGTCGCTCGACGCGCTGAAGGCAGCGGCGGCGGCCAGGCCGGAGAATTAGGTGGCGCAGCTGGCGCTTGGCCAGGCGCTGGCCGCGGCCGGCGATCCCTCCGCGTTCGCACCGCTGCAGCGCGCCGCGGTCCTCGTGCCCACGGCGCTCGGGCCCGAGAGCCCGCACGCGCTGATGGCCGCCCTGGCGGAGAAGCTGAACGACCGGCCGCGGGCGATCAAGGAATACGAAGCGCTCATCGACGCCGATCACACCAATCTCGAGGCGGCGCGCAAGATGGCGGCGCTGGCCGAGGCGGCCGGCGACGAGCGCGCGACATCGGTCGCGGTGTCGCGTGCCGTCGCGCTCGACCCCTTCGATGCCGCCTCCCACAGCCGGTGGGGACGGCTCGCCTTGAAGAAGCGCGACGCCGCGGTCGCGATGCGCGAGTTCCGCGCGGCGCTCCAGACGGGGGCGGCCGACAAGGCGGCGGCGCACTGCGACCTCGGCGAGAGCTACCTCCTCGCCGGGCGGCGGGCCGAAGCCAAGACGGAAGCGCTCGCGGCGCTGGAGATTGCGCCGAGCTTCGAGCGCGCCCAGGAGTTGTTGCTCAATTCGGTAGGCGGATGACAAAGATGGCGCTCGCCGCGGGACTCGGACTGCTGGGCGCAGTCCTGTGGTTCACTGCGCCGCCTGCACTGAGCGGTCTGGCGAGTGTCGAAGTGACCGCGCAGATTGCATCCATTCCGAC
>JANPCT010000685.1:0-4292 GCA_031431095.1 Acidobacteriota bacterium
CGACACCTTCTTGAAGCCTGACAGCTCCGCGGTGACCGTATAGGTGCCCGGGTTCAGAAACAGGATGGAGAAGTCCCCTTCTCCGTTGGTGGTCGTGGACGACGCGACGTTGGTCTCGACGTTGGTTGCGGTGACCGTGACGCCGGGCATCCGCGCATTCGAGGAATCGACAATGCGGCCGGTGATGCCGCCGCGGAAGTCCTGCGCCGCCAGGTTCAGTGACGTCGCGACCAGCGCGAGCACCACGCCGAGAAACCGTTTCATTTGCTGCTCCACTTCAGTGACCGGAAAACGACCCACTGTAGCCCATCCTTGCCGACGCAGGTAAATCAATTCCCTTTGACTTTACCGCTGAAGTCATGAAGCATTGACGGCTCTGATCCTATGTTCGATCTCCATGGAAAAACAGCGCTCGTCACCGGCGCCGGGTCCGGTATCGGCGCCGCCATCGCCACCCTCTTCGCGCGGCGCGGCGCGATCGTCGCGGTGGTGGACCGCGACGGCGCGGCGGCGGAGCGCATCGCCGCCGACATCGAACTCGCCGGCGGCGCGGCCGCCGGCTACGAATGCGACGTCTCGAGCCAGACGTCGGTCCAGTCGCTCTTCGCGACCTTGACCGCAGCGCAGCCGCGACTCGACATCCTCGTCAACAACGCCGGGATCGCGCACGTCGGCACCATCGAGCAGACCACGCCCGAGGATCTCGACCGCATCTATCGCGTCAACGTCGTCGGCGTCTATCTCTGCGCGCGCGCGGCGGTGCCGGTGATGCTGCGCCAGGGCGGCGGTGTCATCCTCAACATGGCGTCGATCGCGGCGCTGGTCGGCCTGCCCGATCGTTTCGCCTACTCCATGTCCAAGGGTGCGGTCCTGACGATGACGCGATCGATCGCCGTCGACTACATGAAACGCGGCATCCGTTGTAACTGCATCTGTCCGGCGCGGATCCACACACCGTTCGTCGATGGCTATCTCAGGGCCAATTATCCCGGGCGCGAAGCCGAGATGATGAAAACGCTGTCGGAGTACCAGCCAATCGGGCGCATGGGGCAGCCGGAGGAAGTCGCGACCCTCGCCTTGTATCTCTGCGCTGATGAATCGGGGTTCGTCACCGGGCAGGCCTATCCGCTCGACGGCGGGGCGACGGCCGTATGACGCGCCCGCGCCGGGTGCGGACGAGGCAGCCGTGAGCGCACAGATACTCATGGTCGATCTCAAGGACGATCCGGCAATCGTGGCGGCGTATCTCGAGCACCACCGAAGCGTCTGGCCGGAAGGGCTCCGCAGCCTGCAGGCTGCAGGCGTCAGGACCATGGACATCGACATCGTGGATCGCCGGCTGGTGATGATCGTCGACTCCGGCGACCGCGAACTGCGCGAATGCCTCGACGGCACCGCGGACCCGGCAGCCCCCCGCGACACCGCTCATCGAGTCTGACGTGCGCGATCTCACTCAGGCGTGGCCGCGCGCCACACAGCCGCGTCCTATTGTCCTCATCGGCGGCGGCGGTATCGCCAGGACCGCGCATCTCCCGATCTATCGCCGGCTCGCGTATCCGGTCGGCGGCGTGTTCGACATCGATCCGGACCGCGCCCGCGCCACCGCGCAGGAGTTCGGGATCGCGACCGTCTTTGCGACGATTCATGAGGCGGTGCGCGACCCGCGCGTCGTCTTCGACGTGGCGGTTCCGGCGAATCAGATCGAAGGGATATTGGCGCGGCTGCCGTTCGGCGCTGCCGTGTTGATCCAGAAGCCGATGGGCGAGAACCTCGCCGCCGCGTCCCGCATCAACGCGACGTGCGTGTCCCGGCAGCTGGTGGCGGCCGTCAACTTCCAGCTGCGCTTCAGTCCCGGAATGCTGGCGCTGCACGACCTGGTGACAAGCGGAATGCTCGGCGCGATTGTCGACATCGACGTTCGCGTCGTGGTCGATCAGCCCTGGCACTTGTGGACGTTTCTCGAGGGCGCGCCGCGCGTCGAGGTGCCGTACCACTCGATTCACTACCTGGACGCGATCCGCTGGATTGCCGGTGAACCCTCGGCGGCCTACTGCAAGACGGTGGCGCACCCGCAGCTTCCCCGGTTGAACGACGCCCGCAGTTCCATCATCCTGGACTACGGCAATCAGTTGCGCTGTTCCCTGGTTCTCAATCACACGCACCGCGAGGGGCCGAAGCACCGCGCCTCGCAGCTGATGGTCGAGGGACTCGACGCGGCGGTCCGGCTCACGTGGGGGGTGAACCTCGACTACCCTGCCGGGCCGGGCGACACCATGGAGATCGCCTTGGGCGGCGAGTGGCACGACGTCGCACTCCGCGGCTCATGGTTCATCGAGGCTTTCGAGGGACCGATGTCGAACCTGCAGCGATTCGTCGCCGGCGACGATCCACTGCTGATTGGCGCGGTGGCGGATGCGATTAAGACCATGGCGCTCGCCGAGGCGTGTGCTGAATCCAGCGACCGCGGTGGCACCGCGATTACGCCGACCGCCTGATCACATGACCGCGCTGATCGACACGCACCAGCACTACTGGCGCTACGCCGCCGCGGAATATGGCTGGATCGACGGCCGTATGGCGGCGTTGCGGCGGGATTTTCTTCCCGGCGACGCCCGGGGCGCCATGGCAGCCGCGAACGTCGATGCCGCGATCGCCGTGCAGGCGCGCCAGACACCGGAGGAAACCGCGTGGCTGCTGACGCTGGCCGAGCAACATCCGTTCATCGCCGGGGTGATCGGGTGGGTCGATCTTCAGGATCCCCGGGTGGAGGCCGACATCGAGCGGCTCGCCGGACATCCTCGCCTTCTCGGCGTCCGCCATATCGTCCAGGCCGAGGCCGACGGTTTTCTCGAGCGGCCGGCCTTCCTTCGCGGCATCGCCGTGCTCGAACGCCACGCCCTCACCTACGACATCCTCGTCTACGCGCGGCAGTTGCCCGCGGCGCTGCGATTCGCGCGCGCATTTCCGCGGCAGCGTTTCGTGCTCGACCACCTCGGCAAGCCTGAAGTGGCCGCGGGCGAATTTCAGCAGTGGCGGCGCCATTTCGGCCTGCTCGCGGCGCTTCCCAACGTATGCTGCAAGATGTCAGGGCTCGTGACGGAAGCGGACTGGGCAGCGTGGACGCCGGGTCAGCTGCGCCCGTATCTGGACGCTGCGCTTGCCGCTTTCGGACCCGCACGGCTGATGATCGGCTCCGACTGGCCCGTCTGCACACTCGCGGGCGCGTATGCGGACGTCGTCGGCGCGACACTCGAAGCAATCGGTGAATACTCGACCGCGGAGCAGGAGCTGATGCTCCGTGGTACGGCGCAACAGACCTGGCCGCGACTCACGCGGACCAGGCGCGCGGACGACGCGGACCACACGGCCGCGGCACGCGCGGGACACGCGAATGGAAAATCATGTTGAAACGGCTGTTTCTCCTGTCAGTTCTCGTGCTGTCCGTCTCCTGCCGCGGTGGTGACAAAAGTGCACCGGCGGCGAGCGGGTCAGCGGCGCCAGGCGGCTACACCATCGCGGTGATCCCCAAGGGGACAACGCACGCATTCTGGCAGAGCATCCGCGCGGGGGCCGAGCAGGCGGGCAAGGAGCTGGGCGTCACGATCATCTGGCGCGGGCCGCTCCGCGAAGACGATCGCGATGCGCAGGTGTCGGAGGTGGAAGGGTTCGTCAGCCGCGGCGTCTCCGGGATCGTGCTCGCGCCGCTCGACGAGGCGGCGCTGGTGCAGCCCGTCAACGAAGCCGTGAGCAGGAAGATTCCGGTGGTGATCTTCGATTCCGGACTCAAGGGCGACAACTACGTCAGCTTCGTCGCCACCGACAATCTGAAAGGCGGGCGCATGGGGGGCGAGCGCATCGCCGAGAGCCTCAACGGCAAGGGAAAGGTGATCCTGCTGCGCTACGCGGAAGGCCACGACAGCACCGGCAAACGTGAGCAGGGCTTCCTCGACGCAATGAAGGATCATCCCGGCATCGAAGTGGTGAGCTCGAATCAATACGGCGGCGCTGACGTCGAGGGGGCCTACAAGAAAGCGGAATCGCTGCTGAGCAGCTACAAGAAGCCCGACGGGTCCCTTGGCATCGACGGTATCTTCACCACCAACGAATCGGTCTCGTTCGCCATGCTGCGCGTGCTTCAGGACAACGGGTGGGCCGGCAAGGTGAAATTCGTCGGGTTCGACGCATCGCCCAATCTCGTCAAAGGCCTGCGCGACGGCGGCCTCGACGGTCTCGTCGTGCAGGATCCGGTCCGCATGGGGTTCCTCGCCGTGCAGACGATGGTGGCCCACCTC
>JANPCT010000686.1:0-2742 GCA_031431095.1 Acidobacteriota bacterium
GCGCGCGGCGCGAATCGTCGCTTCGAACGCGGCCAGCGCCGCCTCGTCGTTTTTCTTGGCCTGCAGCACGCGGCCGTAGCGGTAGCGCGCGACCGGATCCCTGGCATCGAGGATGAGACTGCGCGCCAGCAGCGATTCGGCGCCGGCGATGTCGGACTTCTCGAGCTTGCGGAAGCCTTCGAGGGAGAGGCGATAGGCCTCGGCGCGGGTGGGATCCGGCGCGTGCTTGATGCGATCGCCGGCGCGCTGACGGATGTCGGCGGCGTCGGGCGACGGTGCCGACGACATCGCCAGCCGGTAGGCCGACACGGCGGCGTCGTGGTGCCCGAGGCGGTCTTCACCTTCGCCGAGCGCGAGGTAGGCGGCCGCCATTGCGCCCGACGGACGCGACGGGTTCGCGGCCAGCACCGCGCGCAAGTGCTCGAGTGCGGCGTCGGTCTGGTAGACGGCTTCGAGTTGCCTGGCGATGCCGAGGCGCGCCTGCGCCGCCGCCAGCGCCGGCTCGTTGACGCGCTGGTCGCGCGCTGCCGCGAGCAGCGCCCGCCACGTCGCGAGGCTTGCGGTGATGTCGTGCTGATAACGATCCTGGATGTTGGCGAGCTCGGCGGTGAAGAGCGGATTCCCGGGATAGCGCTCGTGCAGCGACTGCAGCAACTCGACGGCAAGATCGGTGCGCCGCTCGTACCAGAGGTAGACGATCTGCAACTGGTAGTCGGCTTCGCCCAGCAGGAGCTTGCCTTGACTGCGCGCGCGCTGCATGTGCGCCATGCCTTGCGTCCTGTCGCCGCCGGGCAGCAGCAGGAGGAACCGCAGCATCTTCGCCGCGGCCGGCGCGACGTCCGCGTAGTACTGATACAGCCCGATGCCGAAATAGGCGTCGTCTAATGACGGGTCCAGCGCGAGGGCGCGCTCCAGCGCCTGCTTGATGCGCTTGCCGTCGCGTGCCGCCGCCACTTTTTCGTTTCGCAACACGCGCCACTGCACGCGCGCGGCGTAGGCGCCGCCCGCATAGAAGTGTGCTTCGGCGTTCGCCGGTTCGCGCGCGACCCATGCGTCGGTGCTGCGGATCGCCTGCTCCGCCTCGGCGGTGAACTGCGCATCGAGGGCCCGGCTCTCCGGATCCAGCAGGATGCGCCACCATGTCGTCGTGGCGGCGAGCACGTCGCAGGCCTCGCGCGGCGCGGTGCCGCAGGCGCGCTGCAGCTCCGCTTCGGCCTGGTCGAAGCGCGCGTCGAGGATGTAGTCGTAGACGCGGACGAGGCCGTCGACCCCTTTGAGGTCGGGTCCAGCGAACGCCGTGCTCGCGCCGCCCTGGCTGAGGACCGTCGAGTCCTCTTCAACCGTGACGTCGATACCGAGGAGCCACAGTGTCGCGACGAGCACGACCGAGCGGCTGCCTGGACCGATCATGTGAGGCTGGTGCGAAGCTGCTGCTTCTCGGCGTGGCGCTCGATCCCGAGCGCAATCAGGCGGTCGAGCAGCGCGGCGTACTCGAGGCCGGAGGCCGCCCACAGCTTTGGGTACATGCTGATCGTGGTGAAACCCGGAATGGTGTTGACCTCGTTCACGTAGAGCTTTCCGCTGCCGGAGAGCAGGAAGTCCACGCGCGACATCCCCGCCCCGTCGACGGCCTTGAAGGCTTCGATCGCCAGCTTGCGCACCATGTCGGCGATCTTTTTCGGCAGATCGGCCGGGATCACGCTGCTCGATCCCTCGTCCAGGTACTTCGATTCGTAGTCGTAGAACTCGCGCGACGGAATGACCTCGCCCGCAACGGAGGCGTCGGGCGTGTCGTTCCCGAGCACCGCGCACTCGAGCTCGCGCGCGTCCGGCACCGCCGCCTCGATCACGATCTTCCGGTCGAAGCTGCCGGCCAGTACCATCGCGGCGCGAAGCCCCGCCGCATCCTTGGCCTTCGAGATGCCGACACTCGAACCAAGATTGGCCGGCTTGACGAACATCGGAAAGCCCAGCGCCGTCTCGAGGTCCTCGAGGATCGCCGCACCGTCGGCGTCCCAGTAGTGGCGGAGGACGACGCGGTACGGGCACACCGGCAGGCCGCGCGCGGCGAACAGGACTTTCATCACCGCTTTGTCCATCCCCACCGCGGACGCGAGGACGCCGGCGCCGACATACGGAATGTTCGCCAGCTCCAGCAACCCCTGGATGGTCCCGTCCTCGCCGTATGGGCCGTGCAGCATCGGGAAGATGACGTCGAGGGCAAGTCCGGTGACGACGGCGGCTGGCCCATCGGCGTCACGGCCGCGCGATCGATCGATCGAAAGAATCGTTTCGTCGCTGGGTCTTGCGACGAAGTGCACCTCGCGCCCTTCGCGCATCGGCCGCGACGCTTCCATGCGCGCCTGCTCGATCACGTCGCCGGCGATCATGTTGGCCGGAGGCTTGTCGGCAAGCGCCCAGCGGCCGTCTTTTTCGATGCGGATCGGCACCGGCTCGTAGCGGGCGCGGTCCAGATGCGTGAACACCGAAGCGGCCGAGGCGAGCGAGACTTCGTGTTCGCCCGATCGTCCGCCGTACAGGACCCCGACCCGAAGTCGCTTCACGGTGTCAGAATACCAGTACGGCTCAGGGCTCAGGGCTCACACGGCTTATGCTGGCTGACGCGCTGAGCGCTGAGTCATGAGCCCCGAGTCCTTTTCATTCAAGGTGATTGCCACCGACGGCGTCGCGCGCCGCGGCGTCCTCGTGCCGCCGCACGGCGCCGTGCAGACGCCGGCCTTC
>JANPCT010000687.1:0-4854 GCA_031431095.1 Acidobacteriota bacterium
CGCGGCGGTCCGCCGCCGAGGGTCACAAGGGAACGCGGCATGAACCGGGTCACATGGGACGTGCGCCATTCGAACGGATTCGCCGCGCCGCCCGGCGCCTATCAGGTGCGACTGAAGGCGGGCGACGTCACCCAGACGCAGCCGTTCAATGTCCTGATCGATCCGCGCGTCGCCGCCGAGGGCGTGACCATCGCGGACCTCAAGGAGCAGTTCGATCACAACGTGCGGATGCGGGACCTGAGCGTCGAGGCGGCGCAGCTTCTCGTCCGGGTTCGCGCGGGGCTGACCGGCGCCAACGCCGACAAGATCCGCGAAATCTACCTGCAGCTGGTGAACACACCGGAAGGCGTGCGCTACAACAAACCCGGGTTGCAGGCGCACATCCAGTACCTCGCCAGCATGACGAGCGGCGTCGACCAGAAGATTGGCCGCGACGCAATCGAGCGCTATCAGGTCCTGAAGAAGGAGCTCGACGCGCTCAAGCTGGAGACCGCCAAGCTGCTTCAGTAGTCGCCGCGGCGGCACGCGTCACGACCAGCGCGCGACGCGTGGTTGCGCCAAAAAAGTTGATCCTCCGGCCGGCGTGCGCGGTGTAAGATTCGCGGCACAATCAGCCAACACTTCGGTTTCAAGGAGGAGGGGCCTTGATCAAGCGAAGACCCACAGGCCTGTCTACGGTTCTTGCCGCGATGCTGCTGGTGTCGTCCAGCACGTTCGCTTTTGCGCAGTCCACGGCATCCATTTCGGGCGTGGTCAAGGATCCCGCCGCCGGCGTCATGCCGGGCGTCGCGGTCGTGGTAAAAAACGACGCCACGGGCGCATCTCAGGAGGTCGTCACCGACGCGGACGGCCGCTACCAGGTGACCGCGCTCGGCGCGGGGTCCTACACCGTCACGGGCGCGCTCACCGGGTTCAAGACTGCGGTCGCCAAGGCGGTCAAGGTCGCTCCCGGCCAGCCGGTGAACATCCCGCTGACGCTCGAAGTCGGCAGTCTCTCAGAGACGGTGACCGTCTCGAGCAGCTCCGAGCTGATTAACACGGAGACCGCCACCGTCGCGGCGACGCTGAACTCCGATCAGTTGACCCGGCTGCCGACCCCGACCCGCAACGCGCTGAACGCGGTCGCGTTTTTGCCGGGCATCAACACGCCGGGTGCCAACCGCGACTCGACGATCAACGGCCTGCCCGAGAGTTTTCTGAGCATCACGCTGGACGGCGTCAGCAACAACGACAACTTTCTCCGATACACCGATGGCTACTTCGCCTCCGTCACGCCGCGCCAGGATGCAGTCGAAGCGGTGGCGGTGACGCTGGCTGCGGCCGGCGCCCAGGTGGGCGGCGGGTCGGGCGCCGTGACGATGGCGTTTACGACGCGGTCGGGCGGCAACCGCTTCTCGGGGAGCGCCTATGAGTACTACCGGAACCCGAGGTTCAACTCGAACTACTACTTCAACAAGGTGAACGGCCAGGGCAAGAACCAGGTCAAGCTGAACCAGTTCGGCGGCCGAGCCGGCGGGCCGATCGTTATTCCCGGCCTCTACGACGGCAGGGGCAAGGCGTTCTTCTTCGCGCACTTCGAGCAGATCCGCTTCCCCAACAGTTTCACGCGCACCCGCACGGTCTTCAATTCGCGCGTCGCCGACGGCTGGTTCCGCTATCAGTTCGGCACGGGCGCGACCGCCGAAATCCGCGAGGTCAACCTTCTGTCGCTCGCGGCCGCCAACGGCCAGATCACGGCGAAGGACCCGACGATGTTGAAACTGATCGGGTTGATCGACGCGGCGACCAAGACGCAGGGCACGCGCAGCGCCTCGAGCGATCCGCTGTATGACAGCTACGTCTGGCAGAGTCCGGCCGCGCTCCTGGAGTACCAGCCGACCACGCGCCTCGACTACAACCTCAGCACCGGGCACCGGCTGACCGGGTCATGGTCTCAGATCACGGCGAAACGCACGCCGGACTACCTCAATAACGCGGATCCGCGATTCCCGGGCGCGCCGAACCAGCGCGATTTCGTCTCCATCCGGCCTCTCCTGTCAGTGTCGATGCGGTCCGTGCTGTCGAAGGGGACCATCAACGAGTTACGGGGCGGTGCCACGGCCTACGGGCCTGGCTCGCACTTCGGCCAGCCCTCGAACATCTCGTCGCGCAACGATCCGAATTCGTTCGCGGATTCTGGCGGGTTCGCGATCACGACGCCGACCGGCACGACGGACTGGTTCACGTCGAACAGTCCGAGCTGGCGCACGTCGCCGACGTACAGCCTCGAGGACACGATCACCTGGCAGAAGCGTAAGCATACGGTGACGGCCGGCGGGAACGTGCTCATCTCGAACGCGAATTCTCAGGGACAGCAGATGGTTCGCGGCATCTCCCTGGGTTTCAACACGGACTTCGATCCGGCGAACTTCATGTTCACGACGGGCAATTTCCCTGGCGCGTCGACCGCGCAGCTTGATGCCGCGCGGGCCACCTATGCCGTGCTCACCGGGCGAGTCGGCAGCGTCAACAGCCAGGCCGTACTCGACGGCAGCGGCAAGTACGCCGAGCTCGGTCCGACCTCGCTGCCTGGCGGCCTCAAGGTGTACGGATCGTTCGTGCAGGATTCCTGGAAGCTGCGGCCGAACCTGACGCTGACGGGCGGTATCCGCTATGACGTGCAGACCCCATACACGCCGACCAGCAACAGTATGTCGGCCGTTACGATGGCGAGCGTGTGCGGCATATCGGGCATTGGGACGGGCGGCCTCTATAGCAAGTGCAACGTTCTCAACCCGGGCGCGGCGGGTGGCTCGACGCCACAGTTCATTCAGCTGAAGAAGGGCACTGAGGGTTACAAAACCGATTGGAACAACTTCGCGCCGTCCTTCAGCATCGCCTGGCGGCCCGACGTCCAGTCCGGCTTCATGCGCACCATCCTGGGGGATCCGAACCAGGCGACGATTCGGGCGGGTTATTCGGAGGCCTACGACCGCCAGGGCATCACCACCTTCACCGGCCTGTATGGCGGTAATCCGGGCGGCAGCATTTCGTTGAGCCGCGGCGTCAACACGGGTCTGGTGCCGGCGGGCGAGTCATGGCCGGTCCTCTTGTCGCAGACGAGCCGCCTGGGCGTGGCCGCCTTCAATCCTGACCCAACCTACCCGATCGCGATCCGCGCGAACCGCGCCGACAGTCTCAATGCCTTCGCGCCGGACATCAAGGTCGCGCGCGTCCGGAACTGGACGGTCGGCTTCGCCCGCTCCATCTCGAAGGACATGGCCGTCGAGATCCGCTACGTCGGCAACCGCGGCGACAACGAGTGGTCGTCCATCAACTACAACGGTATTCGGACCGAGAACCTGCTCGCCAATGGATTCATGAACGAGTTCAAGCTCGCCATGGCGAATCTCGCCGCCAACAATGCCTCGGGTGTGGCGACCCGATCGGGATCGTTCGCCTACTTCGGCGCCGGCACGAACACCAATCCGCTGCCGATTTACCTGGCGTACCTCAACGGGAGCACGGATTTCGGCAATCCGGCGGCATACACGAGTGCGTCCACGACATGGGCCAACTCGGCGATCGCCGGCCGCATGGTGGCGCCGAACCCGAACCCGACCGGCTCCGCCAGCGACCTCGACGGCAACCTGACGCGCCGGACGCAAGCCCAGGCGCGCGGCTACGCGAGGAACTTCTTCGTAACCAACCCGGACGTGAACAACGTCAACGTGACCGACAGTGGGGCCTTCAGCAAGTACAACGCCCTGCAGCTCGAACTGCGCCGCCGCCTGTCGCGCGGCTTATCCGCGAACGTCAACTACCAGTACGCCTTCGAGGGCGGGTCGGCGTTCGACGGCTTCAGCTTCGGCCGCGCCTGGACCAACACACCCGTGACTGGCAATCCGACCGTCCGCCACGCGATCAAGATGCAGGGGGACTGGACGCTGCCGTTCGGCCGCGGGCAGCGGTACGGCGGAAACATGAACCATGCGCTCAACGCCCTGGCGGGCGGCTGGAGCCTTACCCTGGTCGGCCGCCTGCAGACCGTCCTGCAGGACTTCGGCAACGTCCGGCTCGTCGGGATGACCAGGAAGGAGCTGCAGAACATGTACAAGTTCTACACGCTGACCAACGCCACCACGGGCATCGACGAAGTGTGGATGCTGCCGCAGGACGTGATCCTCAACACGCGCCGGGCGTTCAGCACCACCACCACGACGCTCGACGGCTACTCGACAAGCCTCGGCGCGCCCGAGGGCAAGTACATCGCGCCGGCGAATTCGGCGAGCTGCATCCAGATCCGGGCGGGCGATTGCGCGCCGCGCAACGTCCTGGTGCTGGCGCCGTGGTTCAAGCGCTTCGACGTGGGCATCGCCAAGCGGGTCGACGTCGGCGGCTCGAAGAACGTCGAAGTGCGCTTCGACGTCCTGAACGTGATGGACACGCCCAACTTCAACCTGGCTGCCAATCCCGGCACCGCGGCGACCATCTTCCGGACGACGAGCGCCTATACCGACGCCAGCAACACTTACGATCCGGGTGGCCGCATCGGGCAGCTGATGGTCAGATTTAGCTGGTAGCTGCGTCTCACCGGGTCCTACGCGAGGACGGTCTGGTCTGTCTCAACCCGGCCGGTGGAGTCTCTTGCGGGCTTCACCGGCTTTGCTCTTTCGGGGCCGCCGATGTCCACGGTCACTCGCAATTGCGTCGCTCTCGTGTGCGCCCTGGCGGCACTCGCCGGCCGCGCCTCCGCTGTCGTATCGTCGCAGTCGGCAGTGGCGGGAGAACGCGCTCCCGGACCGACCCTGGACTTCGCCGCCGTACAGAGCGATGGCGCCCCCGTCACCGATCTGCAGGCCTCGGAGGTCGAGG
>JANPCT010000688.1:0-8620 GCA_031431095.1 Acidobacteriota bacterium
TGGGATGATCCCGAATGCCCCCGGCAATTTCGGCGGACGCGGCGGCGGGGGCGGCGGCGCTGCCGCGGGTGCGCCGGCTGCGCCGGGAGCCGCTCCGGACTCCGCTGCCACGTCGACGACTGCGGCACCGACGGCATCCCCGGCGCCCAGTATTACTGCGACCGCGACCCCCGTTGCAGCGGCGGCGCCACCGGCGGCGCCCGTGCCGTTCCCGCCGGGCTTCGATCCGAAGCCGCAACCCTACGGCGTGGGGTTCACCGGGCCGGCCTGCAGCGAAGCAAAGCTGCTGCAGGTCGCCTACGCCTTCGAACAGGCCACGAAGAAGCGCGTGCCGCCGCCGGGAATTCGCTAGGCCGTTGTCGTGCGCTGCGTCTGAGCGGCGTGCACGGTGTTCAGCCGCGGGCGCGCCGCAGCAGCCGCCCGGCACCGCGGACATGCCGGACCTGTCGTCGAGGAACGCAGTTGCCGGATGCTCGGCGAGCAGGGCGCGCGTTCTGGCCGGCGACCCCTCATACAATGACTCGCGATGACGGGCTCCACCGCCTATCGGCGATTCTGGCAGCGCGTGGGGGAACGGTTTCCCGACCTCCGTGGCGCCGCGTCGACGACGTACTATCGTGCCAATGAAGAGCGGCTGCTGCGTGACCATTTCGGTCCGCTGCGGGGTGCGCGGTTGATGAAGACGGATCTCTGGGACGAAGCGCGCAACACGCGCATCCTGGCCTGGGCCGCGGCCGCCGGCGCGTCCGTGCACGGAATCGATTTGTCGCCGCCGATTGCGCGGGATGCCGTCCGCGAGCTGGGGCCCGGCGTGCTGCATGCGGTCGTGTCGGATGTCCGCTCGCTGCCGTATCCGGATGCAACGTTCGACCTGATTTACTCGATGGGAACCGTCGAACACTTCGACGAGACCGCCGAGGCGCTGGCGGAAATCTGCCGGGTCCTCAAGCGCGGCGGCCGCGCCATCGTCGGCGTTCCCAACCGCCACGATCCTTTCTTCCGGCCGCTGTTCGTCGCCGTGCTCTATCGCCTGGGCCTCTACGGCTACGGCTTCGAGAAGTCCTACTCCCGGCGGCGGTTGCGCGCCATGCTCGTCGAGGCAGGATTCCAGGTGGTCGCCGAGACCGGCATCCTGTTCATGCCGGGTTACCTGCGCATGGCGGATCTCGCGGCGCACACCTGGTGTCCGCCGCTGACGTGGATCACCGCGCCGCTCGTCCGGCTGTTCGCGTGGATAGACGCCCGCGTCCCGCGTGTGCGGCGGCACGGGTACCTGCTCGCGACCGTGGTGACGCGCGAGTAGCCGACGTCCCGTTTTCACCACCGGCCTGACGTCCCCGATGGCGTCGTTTTTCCGGCGACGGCGGACGATGACCGCGGCGAACACGCGTGACTGGCCGCCATCACTCTGCAGATGGCATGGTTTCCGCAATAGGAGGGTCAGCGGCCGTCTATGGCCGAGTTGGAGGAGTCAGAGAATGTCCCGATCACGCATGAAATCGTCGCTTGTCGCCGCCGGCCTCGCGGCATTTGTGGTCAGCACGTCCGCGCAGACGCCGGTCACCGCTCCCAAAAATAAGTACAGCCCAGCCGACGACGTGAAGCTGGGGCAGGAAGCGGCGCAGCAGGTGGCGCAAGAGCTGCCTGTGATGCGCGACGAACAGGTCAACGGCTACCTCAACGCGATTGGACGCCGTCTCGCGGAATCTATTCCGGCCGAGTTCCGGCATCCCGAATTCCGCTACACCTTCACCGGCGTCAACCTGAAAGAAATCAACGCGTTCGCCCTGCCGGGCGGTCCGATGTTCATTCAGCGCGGCATGATCGAGAAAGCCCACAACGAGGGAGAAATCGCCGGCGTCATGGCGCACGAGTTGAGCCACGTCGCGCTGCGTCATGGCACCGCGCAACAGACCAGGTCGACGCCATTCGCCATCGGCCAGATGGCCGGGCAGATCGCCGGCGCGATCATCGGCGGCACGAAGGGCGCGATCATCGCGCAAGGGTCGCAGTTCGGACTCGGCACCTACTTCATGAAGTTCAGCCGCGAATACGAGAGGCAGGCCGATATTCTCGGCAGCCGTATCATGGCCGGGGCGGGCTACGACCCGCGGGACATGGCCAACGTGTTCAAGACCATCGAGAAGGAGAGCGGACCCGGCGGACCGCAGTGGATGAGCGACCACCCGAACCCGGGGAACCGCTACGACTACATCAACAAGGAAGCGCAGGCCCTGCGCGTGCCGGCCAACCCGCGCCGCGTCACGCCGGAATTCCAGAACGCGCAGGCGCACCTGCGCAGCCTGCCGCCGGCCCCCTCGTCCGAGGAGGTGGCGCGCAACAAGAACGCCGGCCGCACGCCTGGGGGCAACGGCGCGCCGTCCGCACCGCCCAGCACCGGCAACATCCCCCGTCCCGACTCGCGCACGACGACCTACACCGAAGGCAACCTGTTCCGCGTGAGTGTCCCGGCGAACTGGCTCGAGCTCGCCAGCAACAACACGGTCACCTTCGCGCCTGAAGGGGCGTATGGAACGATCAACGGCAACAGCGTGTTCACGCACGGCACCGAGATCGGGGTGTCGCGCAACGAGGGGCACGACCTTCAGACCGCGACCAACGAGTTGCTTCAAGGACTCAAGCAGGGCAACCCGCGCCTGAGCAATCCCGGCAACTACGAACGCGGATCGCTCGGCGGGCGCCAGGCCGTCCACACCGTGATGTCGAACGTCTCCGACGCCACCGGCGGCCAGGAGGTGGTGGACGTCTACACGGCGCTGCTGTCCGACGGATCGCTGTTCTACCTGATCGGGGTCGCGCCGCGCGACGAGTACAACGTCTACGCCAACGTGTTCCGCAACGTCGTGCGGTCCATCCAGCTGGCCAAATAGCAGGCATCGAGGGGCGAGGGGCCGGCGTTGGGATCGTCGGCCCGGCCCTGGCGCCCGGTGCTCGTGGGGCCCGACTTCGTGCCGCGCGACATCGAGAGCCTGAACGACGCGATCTTCCGCTACAATTCGGCGGCGGGTGGGGCGGTCGAGTAACCCACGCCTCCCGCCGGGAGGATTCGATGCGGCGATTCGCCGGGCTCGCGATATTCGGAGCGATCGTACTCGCGGCAGCCATCTCGCCGCTCGCGCAGCGTGGCCCCACCGCTCCGGTCTGGCCCGGCTACAAGGGCGAAGGGGTGACGCTTCTTCCGAACGGCTGGCGCATCGCGCCTGAGGGCCGTCACATCACGGTCGGCGATCTGCCCATGAACCTCGTGCCGTCTCCTGACGGCCGTTTCATCGCCATCTCGACGAGCGGCTACAGCAAACCGGCGCTCAGCATCTTCGACACGCGAGGCTCGCAGATCGTCAGCCGGATTGAAATCGATCACACGTGGCTTGGAGTCGTGTGGCACCCCGACGGTAAACGCCTGTTCGCGTCAGGCGCCAGTGAGAACGCCATCTACGAGTTCTCTTTCGCGGCCGGACGGCTGACGGCAGCCGGCAATATCTCTCTTGGCGCCCCGGAGACGCATCCGGGGGGCGACGTGATCCTGAACGCCGGTTACGTCGCGGGTCTCGCGATCAATGCCGCGGGCACGCGCCTGTATGCGACGCAGTTGTACGGGCAGAAGGTGCGCGCCATCGACCTCGTCACACGCAACGTCACCGCGACCGCGGAACTGGACGCCGAGCCCTACACGTGCATCCTGTCGGCCGACGGAAGGACCGTGTTCGTCTCGGTCTGGGGCGGTGCAACGATCGTGATGCTCGACGCCGAGACCCTGGCGGTCAAAGGAGCGGTGCCGGTTGGCGAGCATCCCAATGCCATGGTGCTCAGTCGTGACGGGGCGCGTCTGTTCGTGGCGTGCGCGAGCACGAACGCGGTGTGGGTGGTCGACGTCGCGACCGGAAAGCCGGGCGAGCAGATATCGGTCGCGCTTGGCGTCGACGCGCCGGTCGGGTCGACGCCCAATGGGGTGGCGCTATCGCCCGATGGCCGGACGCTCGTCATCGCCAACGCCGACAACAATACGGTCACGGTCGCCGACGTCTCGAAGCCCGGTGCCAGCAGGGTCGCCGGCTGGATTCCGGTCGGCTGGTATCCGACCAACGTGCTGTTCGATCGTGATGGCAGCCGTCTCTTCGTCCTCGACGGCAAGGGCCTGACGGGAATGGCGAATCCGCGCGGTCCGCAACCGGGCGGGGCTCGCCTCGAAACGCAGTACGCGGGGGCGATGTTCCAGGGCAGCGTCTCGATCATCCCGATGCCGAACGCCGCGGCTCTCGATCGCATGACCGGGCGTGTGCGCGCCATCACCGCCTATACGGACGCGACTCGCCTCGCACCCGCCGACGCCCCCGCAGCGTCCCCGATTCCGCGGCGAGTGGGGGAGTCGTCGCCCATCAAGTACGTGTTCTACGTGATCCGCGAGAATCGCACCTACGACCAGGTGCTCGGCGACCTGCCCAGGGGCAATGGCGATCCGTCGTTGACGCTGTTCCCGCGCGAGGTGACGCCGAACGCGCACGCGCTCGCGGAAACATTCGCGACCTTCGATAATTTCTACGTGGACGCCGAAGTGAGCTACGACGGCCATGCGTTCTCGACCGGGGCGTACGCCACTGACTTCGTCGAGAAGATGTGGCCGGCGAACTACGGCCGACGCGAGGGTCTGTACCTGAGCGAGGGTGGCTACCGGATGCGGAATCCGTTCGGCAACATCGCGGCGCCGCCGCAGGGTTACATCTGGGACTTCGCCAAACGCGCCAACCTGTCGTACCGCAGCTACGGCGAGTTCGCCGGATGGGAGCGCCCCGGCGGGCAGATGGTCGCGTCGGTGCCAGGGCTCGACGGCCACATCCATCCGTCGTTCCCCCCGTTCGACATGGCCATCCCGGATGTCAAGCGCATCGAGGTGTTCGCGCAGGAGTTCAAGGAGTTTGTCGCGAAGGGAACGGTTCCGCGCCTGTCGATCCTCCGCCTCCCGCGCGATCACACCAGTGGCACGGCGCCGGACGCCATCACCCCCACCGGGATGGTCGCCGATAACGATCTCGCGCTCGGGCAGTTCGTCGATCTCATTTCCCACAGCGCTATCTGGAAGGAATCGGCGATCTTCGTCCTCGAGGACGATGCGCAGAACGGGCCGGATCACGTCGATGCGCATCGCTCCGTTCTGTTCGCCATCAGCCCGTTCTCGCGGCGCGGCATTGTCGACAGCACGCTCTACACGACCTCTGGCGTGCTGCGGACGATAGAACTGGTGCTGGGCCTGCCGCCGATGAGCCAGTACGACGCCGCGGCCACGCCGATGTACAACGCCTTCACGACCACGCCCGACCTGGCGCCCTACACACACCTCGCCGCCAGGGTGCGGATGGATATCAAGAACGACTGGAACTCGCCTGGCGCGGCCGCCTCCCTCCGGATGAACTTCGCCGCACCCGACCTCGCGCCTGACCTCGAACTGAATCAGGTCATCTGGGAGGCGGTTCGCGGCCGCGGCTCCGTCATGCCGCCGCCGCGACGCACCGGCTTCATCAAGCCGATCGCCGGACACGACGATGACGATGACGCGCGATGACGGCTACCCAGTTGCGCCGCGTCGCGCTCGGAGACGGCAGGGTGTACGGAAGACACGCTTGGTGAAGCGCTGATGCTGGCCTGGCGGAACACCGCCGCCCCCGCCACGCCTCGCCGAAAACGCTAGCCGCCAGGGGCCGCTGCAGGCGTTGCCTTCCACTCCCGATATCCCTTGACGCAGAGGATCAGGAAGACCACGTAGAGCCCTGCAGTCCAGTAGAGACCCTTGCTCGTATACACGCCGATGTAGACCACGTCGGCGATGATCCACAGCGTCCAGTTCTCCAGCACCTTGCGCGTCAGCAGGAACTGCGCGAAGACGCTGAGCAGCGTGGTGAAGGCGTCGGGATAGGGAAGCGCCGCATCGGTGAACCGTCCCATGACGGTGCCCAGTACGGCCGTGCCGCCCAGCACTCCGGCGATCGTCCAGCCCCACTCGCGCGCGGTGAGTCGCGTTACCGCCGACAGCGATGTCGCGTGCTCGACCGGCCCGCGCGTCCAGTGGTACCAGCCGTAGAACTGCATCACCAGGAAGAAGACGTTCAGCCCGGCGTCGGAGTAGAGCTTCGCCTGGAAGAAAATGTAGATGTAGAGCGACACCATCACCA
The DNA here is from genome assembly GCA_031431095.1 of Acidobacteriota bacterium. GTDB lineage: Bacteria > Acidobacteriota > Vicinamibacteria > Vicinamibacterales > 2-12-FULL-66-21 > JAICSD01. The sequence continues at coordinate 6,186 of JANPCT010000688.1, forward strand.
CGCCCACCGGCCAGCACCAGATGTTCTGGCGTACCGTCAGGTAGATATTGGCGAGACCGAAGGCGACGGCGATCTTTTCCAGCATGGGAGCCCAAGGTAACCCCTATAGCGGTGCGCGGTCCAGGATAGCGCAGCGGGTGGTACACTCACGCTTCATACAAGCCTGATGGAGGGCCCCTTGACCTACTACGGAGCGAAACACCTCGCCGACAGTTTCCGCACGGTGCGGAAGAACACCCTGTTGATCGCCGACGAAATTCCCGATGACCAGTACACCTTCAAGGCCACACCGGACGTGATGAGCGTCGCGGAGATGCTCGCGCACCTGGCGGTCAACCCGATGTGGCAGATCGACGTGCACCGCAGCAGGCGGGAGCACCTGGATTTCGCGTTCTTCGGCGCCCGCCGGCAGGCGGCGCAGGCCGAGGAGCAACTGCTTCGCACCAAGGCGGACATCCTCGCCGCGCTGAAGACCAACGGTGAGGCGTTCGCCGCGTTCCTCGAAGGGCTCGATGAAGCGACGCTCGCGAGCATGGTGTCGTTCCCGCCGCAGGCCGGACCCGCGAAGTCTCGATTCGAAATGCTCCTCGGGTCCAAGGAGCACGAGATGCACCACCGCGGGCAGTTGATGCTGGTGCAGCGGCTGCTGGGCCAGGTACCGCCGCTCACGCGGCAGCGTCAGGCGATGATGGCGCAAGCGTCGGCGGGCCGCGTCGAAACGAACTAACGCAGAGGCGGTGCCGACGCCGGGGGGCGCCGGTGCCGCGTCACCTGCTCGTAGCCATAGGCGAGCTTGATCAGGGTCGGCTCGCTCCACGCCCGCCCGAAGAACGTCACCCCTGACGGCAGCACCCCTCTCGTATAGCCCATCGGCACGCTGATCGACGGCCATCCGGTCGTCGGCGAATAGACCTGACTGTTGTCGCCATGCGGCGTGTTCAGATCTCCGATCAGCCGGGGCGGATTGCTCCACGTCGGATACACGAAGGCATCCAGACGGTTGCCGTCCATGGTCTTCGTCACGGCGGCGCGGAACTGCTCGCGATACTCCGCGTCGGCCTTGCACGCCGGCGTTTCGGGTCCGTTCTCTGGTCCGCTCTGGGCCGATTGCAGCCGCGCTTCAATCGAGGGATGAAAGCGGCGGGTTCGGATGATCTCCTCGAGCGAGTGCACCGGCACGCGATCCCCCTGCGCCGCAAGATACCGGTTGATGTCGTACTTGAAGCCGCCGCACGCGCCGCCCCCCTGAGGCCGGCGGACGTCGGTGAGATCGACGCGGACCGGGTCGACGATCGTCGCACCCGCGCGCTCGAGGTCCTTGGTCGCTGCCATGAAGACGTCGACGATTTCCGGGTCGGTGGTGTCGCGTTCGTAGGCCTGTCGCAGGATGCCGATGCGCGCCCCCCTGAGTCCGTCGCGCTGCAGCGACTGCGCGTAGGCGACGGCAGGCCGGCCATGCGCCGCGGCGGTCACCACGTCGTCCGGATCTTCGCCGGCGATGACCTGCAGTACCGCGACGGCATCTTCCAACGTTCGCGTCATTGGCCCGGCGATGTCGGCGAGGACGCTGAGCGGAACCACGCCCGCCCGGCTGGTCAGTCCCATCGTCGAACGGATTCCGGTCAAGGCCTGGTGCGACGAGGGCCCGCGAATGGAATTGCCGGTGTCGCTGCCAAGACCGATGGCGCCAAGGTTGGCGGCAACGGCCGCGGCCGTCCCGCCGCTGGATCCGGCGGTGACGCGGTCGAGCGCGTAGGGGTTGCGCGTGTAACCGGCAAGCAGCGAGTTGACCGTTTCATATGGGCTGAACGCAAACTCCGCCATGTTCGACTTCGCCAGCACGATCGCGCCCGCATCCTTGATGCGCTTGACCTGGAACGCGTCCTTGTTCGAGACGAACCCTTTCAACGACAGTGAGCCGGCGGCGCTTTGGAGCCCGATGGTTTCGAAGTTGTCCTTGACGATCGCCGGGATGCAATGCAGTGGGCCGACGGCGCCGGACCGCGCGTAGCGCCGGTCGAGATCATCGGCTTGGGCGCGCGCCCCAGGATTGACGACGACGATGGCGTTCAGCGAGGGCCCGTTCCTGTCGTACGCGTCGATGCGTCGCAGATAGGCGTCCACCAGCGCGGCGCACGTCAGCCGGCCCGCTTTCATCGCCTCGTGGATCTGCGCGATGGTGGTTTCCTCGACGCGGAACGGCGGCGGCGCAGGCACAGCCGGCTGCTGCACGAGGAGCGTCGCGGTCAGGAGCAGGGCGACGGCGATCGGTGCACGCATGGCCCAGATTATAGGCGCCACTCCCCGGCCCGCCGCCGTTTCTCCGTTGTAATGTGCTGCCGATACCTCCACAATCTATCTATCTCCGCCTGCGAATTCCGGCCGGACTCCGTCGAAACGTGATCACACTCGAAGAGACCCTCTCCAAGTACTGG
>JANPCT010000689.1:0-3031 GCA_031431095.1 Acidobacteriota bacterium
CCTCGTTCACGCGCGGCACATAGGTCGGCAGGACACGGACGCGCCGCGGCGGGACGAGCGACATGACCCCCGAGAGATCCGCGGCCTTGAAACCGGAACCAAAGTCGTACCGCAGCAGCGGATTCAGGATGCGCTCGCTGAACGGAAGCCCCGGGATATCAGGCATGCCAATAGCTGTCCGCGTCGCCGCCACTAAGTCGCCGTTGGCCAGCGTCGGGTAGCGGCTCGGCGGCGGCGGTGTTCCCTTCGTCACCCAATCGACGAGCGCGCGCGTCAGCGCGCGAGTCTGCTCCGCTTGCGGGTTCGGATTGGCCGGCAGCATGCACTGGCTGTTCGCGGCCGTCGTTCCCTCGATCGGGAAACCGCCGCGCCCACCGCCATGGGTCGTGCTTGGATAGTAGTAGCGCCGGACGTTGGCGGGCAGCGGCAGGTCAGCCGTCGCGTCGGTGCCGATCAGATCCGGCGACATGCGCAGTCCCCAGAACTCCGACGATCCGAACGCCTCGATGATCTTCGGGCAGGTCTTCGTCGCGCTGCATCGATCGAGGAGGCCCGCCGCCTTCAGTCCACGCGCCTTGTCCGCGTAATGCGTCCACCACACGACGCCGTCGCTGCCCGGCTCGTACATGCCGGCGGCGCCGCCCGGCAGCGCGAAGCGCACATTGATCGGCGTCTGACGCGCCGCGATCCGCGGAAACGCGCCGTCCCAGACGATGCGGTTCTGCGTGTCCTGGTTGAAGCCGAGATGGATGAAGGTGCGGATGAAATTGCCCGACTGGGAGTCTCCGATGCTGATCGTGTGCTCGACGACGCCGGCCACTGGATTCGGCGTGCCTGAGGCGTCTGCCTGTGCATGGCGGAAGAACGACACAATGTCGCGCGTGGCGGCCAGCCCGACGCCCAGCACCAGCGGATCCTTCGCCGTGTAGACGAGCTCGTAGAGGCGGCCGGCGTGGAAAGCGTCCTTGACGCAGATGCGCGAGGGATCGGGTGTGCCCGGCCACGGCCGGTCTTGACAGTTGGCGAATGCCCACGCCGCGCGCGGCACCGTGTGTCTCGCGTCCTGCTGCCCGGCGTAGTTCTCGCTGCTGTGCCACGTCAGCGTCGCGTCGAGCTGTGCGAGATCGGCGGGCAGGTACGGCTGTGCCGTGCCGAGCGAGGCGAGGCGAATCGGGGCGCTGTGCGCATCGTCGGGAAGATCGAAGAGACGGGCGATGACGCGGCCGGTCACGGGCGAGCCGTCCTTCTTCCGCGCGACCGGAACGACGAGGGTCTGGTTGGTCGTTGTCGGAATGACATCGCCTTGCCAGCCGCTGACGAGCGCGATGTCTCCCTCGGCGTTCGCCGTCGCCTGGCCGTTCCCGCGATTGACCACTTGATAGACGAGCACGTGCGATGCCTTCGCGAGATCGACGGGCTTGGCCAGGGCGAAAGTCGCGACGTACTCGACGTTGCCGCGCGGATTCCGCGGTGCCATGCCGAGATCCTGGATGATCGCATTGTGGGGATCTTTCGGATCGACCTCACCGTGGATCCGTCCGCGAATTAGCTCGAACGGGCCAGCCGCACCGGCCGGCTGTCCCGTGTTCATCGGTTCGCGCGAACTGATCTCGAGCCTGATGACCTGGGCCGACAGGGGCGCGGCGCAGAGGAGCGCCGCGAGCGCCACGGTGCCATATTTCCACATGGTCAGATTTCCATATTCAGCAGCAGAGAGCTCAACGACTTGCCGTGCGCGTCGAGCCCCAGCGACCGTGTGACGCCGCCGCGAAGCGCGCGTGTCATGACGAAGTTCACAGCCCCGAGGTGGGGCAGTTCGAAACGGGTGATGTCCCCCTGCACGATACCGTCGAAGTGGCCGCGAGCGCGTCGCGACGGGCACGGCAATCAGAGCGACCAGCGGCGAGGCCAGTCGGCTGATGATGAGGAGGAACAGGACCGCGACGGTCAGGAAGCCGAGTAGCGCCAGCACGGGATCAAAGATCCATTACCGCGTCTCGAACGCCATGCGATGTGCGGGCCACGACCCGCTCAGCACGAGCGCCAGCAGCGATCGTCTCTTCATCTTTCTCTCCGTTTCGGATACCCTTCCGCCGCAGTCAGGGAGCACGCCGATATGTCAAACCTCACGATATCAGTACGACGCGCAGCCGTTCTGGCGGCGGCTCTCGCCGCGACGATCGGAGCGCTCGGCGCTGTCGCGCAAGTCAAGACCAACGTGCCCGACGTCGTCGCCGGAGCTCGGCCCGCGATCGTCGAGCGCATCACCATTCACGGCAAGGCGCTGGAAGGCAATCTCGAAGGAGACGCCGTCGATCGCGATGCCATTGTGTTTCTGCCGCCAAACTACAACCAGAACCGCACGCGCCGCTTTCCCGTCGTCTATGCGCTGCATGGGTACTCGATTGGTGCGGAGCAATGGACGCACGAAATCCACGTGCCGCAGACGATTGAGGGGGCGTTTGCCGGCGGTGCGCACGAGATGATCGTCGTCCTGCCGGACTCGAAGACGGTGCACAACGGCTCGATGTACTCCAGCTCGGTGACCACCGGCGATTTCGAGAACTACGTCGCGCGCGACGTCGTGTCGTACATCGACGCGCACTATCGCACCATCGCGAGCCGGGAGAGCCGCGGTCTTGTCGGCCATTCCATGGGCGGGTATGGCGCCACGCGAATCGGCATGAAGCACGCCGACGTATTTGGCAGCCTCTACATCATGAGCCCGTGCTGCCTGTCGCCGCGCGGAAGCGGCGGCGGTCGCGGCGCACCGGGCGGCAACAACGCTGCGAACGACGAGGCGCTGGCGGCGGTCAGGACGCCAGCGGACTCGGCGAAACTGCCATTCGGTCTGCGCGCGCAGCTGGCGTCGGCGGCGGCGTGGTCGCCGAACCCGAAGAACCCGCCGCTCTACGTCGACCTGCCAATCGGCGACAACCAGCAGGCCGTTCTGGCGAAGTGGGCCGCCAACGCGCCGCTGGCGTCCATCGATCAGTACATCCCGGGATTACGTCGCTATCGCGCCATCGGC
>JANPCT010000690.1:0-20416 GCA_031431095.1 Acidobacteriota bacterium
CCTTGATCTCTTCCGAGCCCTGGGCCGTAATCACGGCGACCCGAACCGTCCGCGACGCGTCGGCGGTACCTTTCAGCGGGCGCGTCAGCGTGATCAACCCGTCAGCTTCGAGGCCCGCCAGGACCGCCTGCACGCCCTTCGATTTCTTCGCCAGGGCGCCGACCGAGACGACGCGTCCACCCGTCAGCCGTTCGAGGACGAGGCGCCGCGCCCCGCGCTCGACGAGCATCCGCGCCTCGCCCGCTTCGGTGATCGCCGCGTGCCGCTCGCTCTCGATCCACGCGCGCGGCGGCATCGCCGTGGTGAGGGCCTCGCCAATCCCGCACGCGTAGTAGTCCGCGACCCACGCCGCCAGATTGACGACGTCGGCAGGGAGAAACGGCTCGCGATCGAGCACGTCGGTGAGAGGTTTGAGCTCCGCTGGGCGGGGATCGAACGGCGCGGCGATTCCCATCTCGCCGAGCACAATTCCCGTCACCGCCCGCTTGCCGAGCGGGACGAGGACGCGCGCCCCGACGGGGGGAAGCGGAAATCCTTCGGGCACTTCGTAGGTGAGCGGCCCGAGACCCGGAACGGGGACCGCGACGGCGATCGCGCGCACGGCCGATGCTACTCGGCGCCGCTCGCGCTAGTCATGGCCGCCGGATGGCGCTCCGAGCAATGCCCTCGCCCGCTTCAGATCGTCCCATGCCTCGCGCTTGCGATCCGGGCTGCGGAGGAGAAATGAGGGATGGAACGTCGGGATCAGCCTGGCGCCGCGGAAGTCGAACACCCGCCCGCGCAGCCGCGAGATCGGCTCGTCGCTGCGCAGCAGCGTCCTGGCGGCGAACGCGCCGAGCGCGACGATGACCCTGGGCCGGACGGCGTCGATCTGCTGCAACAGGAACGGCTGGCAGGTCTCGATCTCGTCGGGCTCCGGGTTGCGGTTCCCGGGCGGACGGCACTTGATGAGATTGGCGATATAGACCTGGTCGCGCTCCAGATTGATCGCGAGGATCATCTTCGTGAGGAGCTGCCCCGCGCGGCCGACGAACGGAATCCCCTGGACGTCCTCGTCGCCTCCCGGCGCCTCCCCCACGAACATGAGATCGGCGTCGGGGTTGCCGACGCCGAAGACGACCCGCTGACGTCCCAGCGCGTGCAGTTTGCAACGACTACAGGCCGGTCCGATGTCGATCTGGATCGCGGCCAGCACGTCGGCCGCCGTGCCCACCCGTAGGCTGGACGTGGGCGCTTGGCGGCGCGAGACGTCGTCGCTGGTGATCGGCGTGACGACGTCCGCCGCCCGCGATGTCCACTTCGCATCGCGGCTGATCCCCTTGACGCCAAGGTCCGCGTAGAACCGGAGATGTTCGGCGATGTCGGGACGGAGGTCGTTCACGCGCTGACGGGCCTGGCGGCGAGCATGACTTCGACGCGGTCCAGGATCCTCGACGCCAGCTCGGTCTTGAGCTGCAGGGGATGCTCGACCTCTCCATCGGCGGAGATGAAGATCGCGGCGTTGGTTTCAGTATCGAAGCCGGCGCCGGGACGCGAGACGTCGTTGGCGACGATCAGATCGACCTGCTTGGCGGCGAGCTTCTGACGCGCACGCGGACGCGGGTCGCCGGTCTCCGCCGCAAATCCCACCAACACCGGCACCGCCGCGTCGCCGCGCGAGCGTCCGAGGTCGGCGAGGATATCGGGCGTGCGCACCAGCGTCAGCGTCAGCGGACCGTCCGTCTTTGCCAGCTTCGCGGCTGCGGCTCCCGCCTCGGGCATGTAGTCGGCAACCGCCGCGGCCATCACCACCGCATCCGCCCCGCGCGCGTGTGCCGACATCGCGCGCGACATCTCGGCCGCGCTGCGCACGCGCTCGATCTGCACCCCGGCGGGCGCGTCCATGCGCGTCGGGCCACTGACGAGGACGACGTGCGCGCCCCGGCGTGATGCTTCCGCCGCCACCGCGTATCCCATGCGGCCGCTCGATCGATTGCCGAGATACCGGACGGGATCGATGTCTTCGTAGGTGGGACCAGCGGAGACGACGACGCGGCGGCCCAGCAGCGTTCCGGCAGGGCGGAGCATGCCCTCGGCGGCGTTGACGATGGCCTCGGGCTCCGCGAGACGGCCTTTGCCGATCCAGCCGCACGCCAGGAACCCGTCTCCCGGATCGACGAAGCGCACGCCGCGTGCCGCGAGGGTGTCCATGTTGCGCCGCACGGCCGGGTGCTCGAGCATGTTGGTGTTCATCGCCGGCGCGATCAGCACCGGCGCCCTGGTGGCGAGATAGAGCGACGTCAGGAAGTCGTCGGCGATGCCGCTCGCGAACTTGCCGATGGTGTTCGCGGTCGCGGGGGCGACGAGGAGCAGCCCGATATCCGTCGCCAGCGCAATATGCTCGATATTCGCATTCGCGCCGTGCGCGTATTGATCGGTGATCACCGGACGCCGCGTGATCGCTTCGAAGGTCAGTTCGCCGACGAATTTCTCCGCCGACCGCGTCATGATCGCGACGACCTCGTGGCCGCGCTTCTGCAGACCGCGGGCGACCTCGACCGCCTTGTAGGCGCCAATTCCGCCGGTGACTCCGAGCGCGATCAGCATTCGTCAGCTCTCCGTGCGGCTCGTCACTCGATCCGAATCAGGCGTCGTCCCCGTCCGACTCGACGCGCTCGACCTTCTGCTCGCGGATTTCCTGCATGGCGAGGCGCGCGGTCTTGGCGCTGCCGCCGACGATCCTGGGCGTGCACCCGGCCTGGAGCTGTTTGGCGCGGGCGCCGGCCAGAATGACGAATTCGAACTTGTTCATGACCCTTGGATTATAAACCAGCCCGGCTCCTCACCGAGGCATGGGGTCATGCGCGGCCCGCGGCGCCCAGCATGGGCATCGCCAGGGGCGGAACCACATGGAAGTCCGGTGACGCGATCGCCGCCAGCGCGGCCTCGACCACCTCAGAGGGCGCCCGGTCGAGGCTAGTCACGAACGGACGTCGGCGATGAACCAGTCGTGCAGCCGGGTCACCAGGTCGTGCGCCGCGGAGATGGACGCGGCCATCACGCCGGCTCCTTCCCGGTGAAGGACGCCGCGATCCGGGCGACGGTCGGGGCCATCACACGAGGTCGCGCGCGCTCGGCCAGCACGATCGCCCGCAACCGATCGACGCAGGCGTCGAGCTCGTCGTTCACGATGACGTACTCGTACTCGGCGACGGCGCGGACCTCGCGGCGCGCCGTCACCAGCCGCCTGCGAATGGCGTCCTCGGTATCTTTGCTGCGGCCGCGCAGGCGGCGTTCCAGGGCCTCGAAGGACGGCGGCAGCACGAAGATGCCGATCGCGGTGGCGCCGTGCGAGCGGACCTGCCGCGCCCCCTGGACGTCGATGACCAGCACCAGGTCGCGGCCGCTGACAAGCTCCCGTTCGGTTTCCGTCTTACCGGTCCCGTAGAGGTTGCCGAACACATCAGCCCACTCGAGGAAGGCGTCGTCCTCGACCATGGCTTCGAAGCGCTCGCGGGTGATGAAGTTGTAATCCACGCCGTCCTGCTCACCCGCGCGCATCGCCCGCGAGGTGTAGGACCGCGACAAGCCGAGGTCGGGAAATATCTGGACCAGACGCTCCACGACCGTCGTCTTGCCCGTTCCCGACGGCGCGGACACGACGAACAGCAGTCCCCGGGACCGCTGCTCATTCGACATTCTGCACCTGCTCGCGCATCTTCTCCAGCTCGGCCTTCAGCGCCACCACGACTTCCGACACGCCGGTGCCCTCCGCCTTCGACCCGAGCGTGTTGACTTCGCGATTCATCTCCTGGAGCAGGAAGTCCAGCTTCCGGCCGCACGGCTCCGCGGATTCCGACAGCGCCCGCCAGTGCTCGAGGTGGGCCCGGAAGCGGACCGTTTCCTCCGTGATGTCGGATCGGTTGGCATACCGGATGACTTCCTGGGCGACCGCGGCCTCGTCCACGCCGATGTCGGCCCGCAGTTCCTTGATCCGCTCGGTGAGCCGTGCCTGGAGAGCGGAGGCGCCCGCCTGGGCCGCGGCCGCGGCGCGATCGAACAGCGCGCCAAGCTCCAGCCGCCGCGCGTCGAGATCGGCGCGCAAGTGAGCCCCCTCCGCGGTGCGCATGCGATCCAGATCCGCAAGGGCTGCCGCAAGCGCGGCTTCGACGGCAGGCGGCACAGCCGGGTCCGGCGTGTCGTCCTTGCGATCGCTGATGCTGATCGCCTGTGGAAAGCGCAGCAGGTCGCCCGGCGTCAGGGCGCCGACGACGAGGCCGCGTTCGCGGGCGCGCTCGAGTGCGCTCGACAGCCCTTCAATCACGGCATCGTTGACGGCGATGTCGACCTGCGGCTGCCCGGCCCGCGACTGCACGGTGATTCCCACCTCGACGCGGCCGCGCGCGACGTGCTGCTGCACCAGCGCCCGCAGCCGCGACTCCATGCCGGCGAGCGCCGCCGGGCAGCGCAACTGCACGTCCAGAAAACGGTGATTCACGGCGCGGATGGTGACGGTGATGGCCGCCGACGTTTCGTCCCGCGTCAGCGACGCGAACCCGGTCATGGACTTGATCATTGTGAGACCCGCCCCGCGTCCCCGCCGTCACGACGCTGATCGAAGATCTGGAGCGCATACAGCTTGGCATAGACGCCCGCGGGCTTCGCCAGGAGCTCTTCGTGGCGGCCGATCTCGGCGACGCGCCCGCGCTCGAGCGCGACGATGGCGTCGGCGCGCCGGACCGTGGAAAGCCGATGGGCGATGACGAACGCGGTGCGATTGCGCATCAGGTTGGCGAGCGCGTCCTGCACCAGCAGCTCCGATTCGGCGTCGAGCGAGGAGGTCGCCTCGTCGAGAATGAGGATCGGCGAATTCTTCAGCAGGGCGCGCGCGATCGCCAGGCGCTGCCGCTGCCCGCCCGAGAGCCGCTGGCCGCGCTCGCCGATGCGCGTCTGGTAGCGGTCCGGCAGCGCCGTGATGAAGTCGTGCGCGTGCGCCGCCCGCGCCGCCTCCTCGATCGCCTGCGGCGTCGAGCCCTGGACGCCGTACGAGATGTTGTTCGCGATGGTGTCGTCGAACAGGACGGTTTCCTGCGTGACGATGCCGATCTGATGGCGGAGCGACTTCAGGGTGACGTCGCGGATATCGACACCGTCGATCAGGATGGCGCCGCCGGTGACGTCGTAGAAGCGCGGCAGCAGGTTCACGAGCGTGGTCTTGCCGGCGCCGCTCAGCCCGACGAGCGCGATCACCTGGCCGGCGCGCGCTCCGAACGAGACGTTCTTCAACACCGGCTTCCCCGCCCCGTCGTCGTAGGCGAAGCTGACGTCCTTGAAGTCGATGGATCGCGTGACCGGCGCGAGCGGAAGGGCGCCGGTGCGCTCGACGACCTCGGAATGCGTGTCGAGCATCTCGAAGATCCGTGTCGCCGCGGCCATCGCCTGCTGGATGTTCGCGTTCACACGACTGAGCCGCTTGATTGGCGTGTACATCATGAACGCGGCGAAGATGAAGGCCAGGAAGCTGCCCTGGTCGATCGCGCCCGCCCCGATCCGGCGTCGTCCGTACCACAGCAGCGCGACGATCGCGACACCGCCAAGGAACTCCATCATCGGCGGCAGCAGCGAGACGGTGCTGGTGATCTTGAGATTGGTTCGATAGAGGCGCTCTGAGGCGGCGGCGAAACGCTCGCCCTCATGACGCTCGCCGCCAAAGGCCTTGACGATGCGATGGCCGGCAAACGCTTCCGCGGTGAGATGGGACAGGTGCTCGAGCTGCTCCTGGCTGCGGCGGGTCGAGCGCCGGACACGCTGGCCGAGCCGCGCGAGCGGATAGATGACGAGCGGCGCGCCTGTGAATGCGACCAGTGCGAGCTTCCAGTCGTACCAGAACATCAGGACCGCGAAGCCGATCACGGTCAGTCCCTCACGCAGCACGTCGCCGACCGTTTCCGACACGGCCTGCTGGACCTGACTGACGTCGTTCGTGATGCGCGACATCAATTGGCCGGTGGTGCGGCGGCTGAAGAAGGCGGCGGACTGATCGAGGATGTGCCGGAACAGCTGCTGACGGATGTCACGCACGACCCGCTGGCCGATATCCGTCATCAGTTAGGTGGAAAAATACGACCCGAGACCCTTTGCCAGGTAGGCGGCAATGATGGCGAGGGCCCAGAACCTGAACGACGTGGCGTCGGCCGACGGCAGGACCCGGTTGATGATCGGAGCGATCAGGTATCCCACCCCGGCCTGGGCGCCGGCATAGACGAGCATCGCAAGCAGCGCAAGAATGAAGCGTCCGCGGTACGGCCGCGAGTAGTGCAACAGACGCCGCAGGGGGTGATCGCTCAACGCGTCTTGTGCCCCTCGGTCTCTATTTCCCCGCGCGCCGGTGCCGCGGTCTCGCCCGCCTGTGCCGCCGGTGCCCGATCCTGGTAGCCGTGCGGATGGCTGTCGCGCCAGCGCCACGCAGTTTCGACGATGACGTCGATGTCCTCGTACTTGGGCGTCCAGGCCAGTTCGCGGCGGATTCGCGCCGACGAGGCATAGAGTACCGCCGGATCCCCGGCCCGACGGGGGCCCGCGGTAAACGTGACCCGGCAGCCCGTGACGCGCTGCACGGCGCTCAGCACTTCGCGAACGGACGTGGCGCGGCCGCTGCCGAGATTGTAGGCGGCCGAGGGCCGGCCGGCCCGGAGGGAATCGAGCGCCAGCAAATGCGCGCTCGCCAGATCGGCGACGTGCACGTAGTCGCGGAGGCACGTGCCGTCGGGCGTGTCGTAATCATCGCCATGAATGGCGAACGTGCCGCGTCCTACCGCGGCGTCGAGGGCGCGAGGGATGACGTGCTCTTCGGGATGGTGATCCTCGCCGAGCACCCCGTCGGGATCCGCTCCCGCGGCGTTGAAGTAGCGCAGTGTCACCGACCGGATCCCGTAGGCGCGCTCGAAATGCGGCAGCGCGCGCTCGATCGCCAGCTTGGTCTCGCCGTAGGCGTTGATCGGCTGCTGCGGGTGGTCTTCGGTAATCGGAGTTTCGCCGGGGTTGCCGAACGTGGCGGCCGTGGAGGAAAAGATCAGGTGCGCGACGCCGCTCTCGACCATCGCGCGCAGCACGGCGAGCGCGCCGCCGACGTTGTTGTCGTAGTAGGCGACGGGATCCTTGACGGATCCGCCAACGGAGAGCGACGCGGCGAAGTGCATGACCGCTTCGACGCCGTGACCTTTCATGACCTCGCGCAGGCGCGGCACGTTGCGGATGTCGCCGATCTCCAGCGGCGCCCCGGCCGACTTCGCGGCCGCCCGGTGGCCGGCGCTGAGATTGTCGTAGATGACGACCTCCCGCCCCGCGGCGCGCAGGGCTTTCACGGCATGGCTGCCGATGTAGCCCGCGCCCCCGGTGACGAGTACGCTCACCGGCGTCCCATCGAAATGTAGGCAAAGCCGAGACCCCGAAGTTGATCGGGGTTATAGAGGTTGCGCCCGTCGAAGATGTTCGGCGTGCGCATCAGCTTCTTGATCTTGTTCCAGTCCGGCTCGCGGAACTCGGCCCACTCGGTGACGATGGCGAGTCCGTCCGCACCCGACAGGGCGTCGTAGCTCTTGTCGGCGAACGCGACGCGGATGCCGAAGATTTCGCGCGCGACCTTCATGGCTTCCGGATCGTAGGCGGTGACCATCGCGCCGGCGTCGAGCAGCGCGGTGATGAGCGGCACGGCGGGCGCCTCCCGCATGTCGTCGGTCTTGGGCTTGAACGCGAGGCCCCAGACGGCGATGCGCTTGCCGCTCAACGAGCCGAAATGCTGCTTCATCTTGGCGAGCAGCCGCACCTTCTGGCGTTCGTTGACCGCTTCGACGGCCTTGAGGATCTGGAATTCGTAGTTCTTCGCACCGGCGAACTGCATGATCGCCTTGACGTCCTTCGGGAAGCAGCTGCCGCCGTAACCGACGCCGGGGAAGAGGAACGCCGGACCGATCCGGCGATCGGCCGCGACCGCGCGGCGCACGTGGTCGACGTCCGCACCCACCACCTCGCAGACATTCGCCACTTCGTTCATGAACGAGATGCGCGTCGCGAGCATGGCGTTCGCCGCATACTTGCAGAGCTCCGCGCTCGCACAATCCATCATCATGATCGGGGCGCCGGTCCGCGTGAACGGAGCGTACAATTCCTTCATGATCTCCCCGGCGCGCTGGTCTTCGGCGCCGATCACGACGCGGTCGGGCTTCATGAAATCCTCGATCGCCGCCCCCTGCTTCAGGAACTCGGGATTGCTGACCACGCTGAAGGGATGCGAGGTCTCCTTCTTGACCACCTCGCGCACGCGCTCGCTCGTTCCCACCGGCACAGTACTCTTATCGACGATAACCTTGTACCCGTTCATCGACTTGCCGATCTGGCGCGCCACCTCGAGCACGTGACGCAGGTCGGCCGAGCCGTCTTCGTCGGTCGGGGTGCCGACCGCGATGAAGATGATCTGCGAGCTGCGGACGCCCTTCGTCAGATCGGTCGTGAAGGTCAGGCGCTTCTCGGCGCGGTTGCGGCGCACGAGCTCTTCGAGGCCCGGCTCATAGATCGGGATGCGGCCACGCTGCAGCGCGCGGACTTTCGCGGCGTCCTTGTCGACGCAGACCACGTCGTTCCCGTTTTCCGCCAGGCACGCGCCGGCGACGAGCCCGACGTACCCCGTTCCAATCACCGCGATTTTCATGAGTGCCTGCTCCGAACAGTCGAGTAAACCCCTAAACCTAACACGATCGTAAAAATCGTGTCAATTAATAGAGGTATAAGGAGTTGGCGCCACAACAGGTTGTGCTACCATGGCCCGGACTTGCGCATTTTGCTCGACTATCGCCCCGCGCTCCGAGAGCGCACCGGGGTGGGCGAGTACCTCCACCAGATCGCCCTTGCGCTGACGCGGCAGCTCGCTTCATCCGACACGCTGACCGTGTTCTCGAGCTCCTGGAAAGACCGCCTGCCAGCGGACGCGGTGCCGGGCGCGGCCGTGATCGATGCCCGCATCCCCGTGCGGGTCCTCAACTTTGCGTGGCATCGACTCGGCTGGCCGCCGGTCGAACGGCTTGCCGGTCCCGTCGACATCGCGCACTCGGGGCATCCGCTGCTGATGCCGGCGCACGCGGCGAAACAGGTCGTCACCATCTACGATCTGGACTTCCTCGATCATCCCGAGCGCACGCGCGCGGAGATTCGCCGCGACTACCCGCGCCTCGCACCCGTCCACGCCCGGCGGGCTGCCGCCGTCGTGACCATTTCAAACTTTACGGCTGACGCGATCGAGACGCGCCTGGGTGTCCCGCGCGACCGCATCCTGGTCTGCTCGCCCGGGGCGCCGGCCTGGCCGCCGCGGGCCGCGCCCGTGCCACACGGTCCGATTCTTTTCATGGGGACGCTCGAGCCGCGCAAGAATCTCGGGGCGCTTCTGGCCGCCTACGCCCGCCTGCGGGAGCTCAAACCGGACGCGCCCCCGTTGTGGCTGGCCGGCGGCGTCACCTCCGCGTCCGAGCCGTGGCTGCGGGCGATCGAGGAGCCGCCGCTGCGCGGCCACGTCACGCACCTCGGTTACGTGCGCAGCGAGGCGCGATACGATTTGTACGCGCAGGCGTCGATGCTGGTACTGCCCTCTCACCTCGAAGGCTTCGGCATGACCGTGCTGGAGGCCATGACCGCCGGCGTGCCGGCGATCGTCAGCCGCCGTGGCGCCTTGCCGGAGGTGGCCGGCGATGCCGCACAGGTCGTCGAGCCGGACGATGTGGAGCGCTTTGCCGCGAGTATGCAGCGCTACCTGGACGATCCCGCGGCCGCGGCGACGGCCGTGGCCCGCGGCGTAGTGCGCGCCCGGAATTATTCCTGGGATGCGAGCGCGCGCGCGCTGCTCGCCGGCTATGCCCGTCTCGTCGCATGACAGCCGCGCCCCCGCTCACGATTGGCATCGACGCGCGTGAGCTCCTCGGCGAGCCCACCGGCGTGGGCCGGTACCTGGGGGAGCTGCTGCGGCGATGGACGTCACGCGCCGACGCCGCCACGCGCCGGCTGGTCCTCTACACACCCGAGTCCCTCCCCTTCCTGACGACGGTCCCGCACACGGCCAACGTCCGGGAAGTGGTCGCCGGATCCGGACGCGGGACGTGGTGGGAACAGACGCATCTGCGCCGCGCCGTGCGGGCCGATCCGCCGGACGTCTTCTTCGCCGGCGCCTATACCGCGCCGCTGGCGCTCGGCGTGCCGCTGGCCGTCACCATTCACGACGTCTCGTTCGCCGCGCACCCGGAGTGGTTTCGCCCGCGCGAAGGGGCCAGACGCCGCCTGCTCACGCGCCAGGCCGCGCGCGCCGCGGCAGTGGTGTTCACGGATTCGCAGTTTTCGCGCGGGGAGATCCAGACGCGGCTGTCGGTGCCGGCGGAACGCATCCGCGTCATCCCGCCGGGTGTGACGCTGCGATCCGCACCGTCCGGCCCGCGTGAGCCCCTCGTGCTGTTCGTGGGATCGATTTTCAACCGCCGCCGCCTGCCGGTGTTGATCTCGGCGTTCGCGACCGCGACGGCGTCACGGCCGGAGGCGCGGCTGGTCATCGCCGGAGCCGATCGCAGCTACCCGCCACTCGACTTGTCAGGCCTTGCGGCGGAGGCCGGGGTCGCGGGACGCGTTGAAGTGCTGAACTACGTGACCGAAGCACAGCTCGACGCCCTCTATGCGCGCGCCTCGGTGTTTGCGTTCCTCTCCGAGTACGAAGGGTTCGGCCTGACGCCTCTCGAGGCGCTCTCCGCGCGCGTGCCGATTGTCGTGCTCGACACGCCGGTGGCGCGGGAAGTGTATGGCGACGCCGCCTGGTACGTGGCACGGACCGCCGAGCCGAGAAGCGTCGCGCACGCCATCGCGGCGCTGATGGACGATCCGTCGGCGCGGGATCCGATCCTCGCCGCCGCGGCTGCCGTGGTCGGACGCTATTCGTGGGACACGGCCGCGGAGGAGACGCTTGCGGCGATCGAAGGCAGCGTCCACCGGTGAGCGCGCTCTCGATCGTGATCGTCAGTTTCAACGCGCGCGCGGATCTGCAGGGCTGCCTGCTGTCGCTGAAGAAGAATCCGCCGTCGCTCGACCACGAGATCGTGGTGGTGGACAACGACTCGACCGACGGCAGCGCCGACGCGGCGGAGCGCATCCCGCTCGTGCGGGTCCTCCGCATGGGGCGAAACGCCGGCTTCTCCGCGGCCAACAACGCCGGCATCCGGGCCAGCCGCGGCGATCTGCTGCTGCTGTTGAACAGCGACACACTGGTCCCGCCGGGGGCGATCGATCGGCTCGCCCAGCGGTTCTCTCTCGTCGCCGGCACCGCGGTCGCGGGCCCGCGGCTCGTTGACGGCGACGGACGCGTCGAGCTGTCGTTCGGCAGGATGATCTCTCCCCTGAACGAGCTCCTGCAGAAGCGCCGGACCCCGGAATGGATCGCGGCGCAGACGGCGCACGAGCATTTCGTCGACTGGGTGAGCGGCGCCTGCCTGCTGGTGCGTCGCGCCGATGCCGAGGCGGTCGGGCTTCTCGACGAACGCTTCTTTCTGTACACGGAAGACGTCGACTTCTGCCATGCCATCCGGGCGCGCGGCGGCAAGGTGCTGTTTACTCCGGCGGCGGAGATCACGCACCTGCGCGGCCGCTCACGGCTGTCCCAGCCGGCTGCCGCACGCGCCGCATACCGCAGGAGTCACATGGAGTTCTACAAGAAGCACCATCCGCTCTGGGTGCCGGTGCTGAAGCTCTATCTGCGTTGGCAAGGACAGGGTTCCGGCGACGGCGCCCTCTGACATAATTCCTTCGTGCGTATAGCCATCGACGGGCGCAAGCTTCGCGACTACGGCATCGGGACGTACGTACGCAACCTGCTCCGCCAGCTGGCCAGACAGGACGTGACGAACGATTACGTCGTGTTCTGCCGTCCGGCCGACTGCGACTCCGTTGAGGAGCTGGGTCCGCGCCTTCGCGCCGTCGTCGAAACCGCGGGCGCCTACTCGCTGACCGAGCAGTTCGCGCTGCCGATGGATCTCCGGCGCGAAGGGGCGGAACTGTTCCATGCGCCCCACTACGTGCTGCCGCCGCTGACGCCGTGCCGGGCGGTCGTCACCATCCACGACTGCATTCACCTGCGCTTCCCCCAGTACCTGCCGAGCCGCCTCGGCTACGCCTACGCGCGCGGGCAGATGTGGGCCGCGACGCACCAGGCGGCGCGCATCATCACCGTGTCGGAAGCGTCGAAGCGCGACATCCTGCGCTACTTCCGCGTGCCGGAATCGCGCATCGACGTCATCTACAACGCCATCGACGATCGCTTCTGGCAGGAGCCGACCGCCGACGAGGTGATGCGGGTCCGCGAACGGTATCGCCTGAACGATCCCTTCGTGCTGTATGCCGGCAACATCAAGCCGCACAAGAACCTTGAACGGCTCATCGATGCGTTCCACCTGATGCGCCAGAGCGGCGCGCACCTGGGCAACGTGCAGCTCCTGATCATCGGCGACGAAATTTCGAAGTACGCGTCGCTCCGCCGCGCCGTGCACCGTCACAAGCTGCACAAGCACGTGCGGTTCTTCGGCTTCGTTTCGGACCAGACGCTGGCTGCGCTCTACCGGCTTGCGGACGTGTTCGTCTTTCCCTCGCTCTACGAAGGCTTCGGCCTGCCGCCGCTCGAAGCCATGGCCAGCGGCTGCCCGGTCATCACGTCCAACGTGTCGTCGCTCCCGGAAGTCGTCGGCGACGCCGCGCTGATGATCGATCCCTACGAACCCGCCGCGATCGCCGAGGCGATGAGCCGCGTGCTGACTACGCCGGCGCTGCGCGAAGATCTGCAGCGGCGCGGTCTCGCCCGCGCCCGCGAGTTCTCGTGGGAGCGCTCGATCCAGCGCGTCCGCGAGATCTACGACGAGGTCATGCAGTGAATGGCGCGCCGGGCGAGACCGATCCGCGCCGAATAGCGCTGGTCCACGACTGGTTGACCGGCATGCGCGGCGGCGAGAAGGTGCTCGAGGCCATCGCGGAGCTCTTTCCCGGCGCGACTATTCACACCCTGCTGCACGTGCCCGGGTCGGTATCGGCAGCGCTCGAATCGCACCCGCAGCGGCGATCGTTCGTGCAGTGGCTGCCGGGCGCCGCCCGGCACTATCGCAATTACCTGCCCCTCTTCCCTACCGCGATCGAGCAGTTCGACTTCGACGCCTGCGATCTCGTGATCAGCACGAGCCATTGCGCGGCGAAGTCGGTGGTCGTGCCGGGACGAACACGGCACATCTGTTACTGCCACTCGCCGATGCGCTATGCCTGGGACCAGTTCGATTCGTACTTCGGTCCGGCACAGGTCGGTCCGGCGCGCTCGGGAGTTCTGCGGCGGGTGCTGGCCGGGCTGGCGCGCTGGGACGTCGCCACCGCGGGCCGCGTCGACGGCTATGTCGCGAACTCTCATTATGTTGCGGGGAGAATCGGCCGATACTATAATCGCGGGTCGACCGTCGTGTATCCTCCTGTTGATACAGCCTTTTACCATCCTGACCCGGACCGGAGTCCCGAGCCGTTTTTCCTCGTCGTGTCAGCACTGGTGCCTTACAAGCGTCTCGACGTCGCGGTTCGCGCATGTGCCGAGGTGGGAGCTACGTTGAAGATTGTCGGGAAAGGCCCCGAAGACATGCGGCTGCGCCAGATGGCAGGCGCGCTCAACGCCGATGTCGTGCTGTCGGGCTGGCTGGCGGTTGCCGTGATTCGCCTGTTATATCAGCGCTGCCTGGCCGTCCTGATGCCCGGGGTCGAAGACTTCGGCATGGTTCCGGTCGAGGCGCAGGCCTGCGGACGCCCGGTCGTCGCGCTCGCGCAGGGAGGCGCCGTCGAAAGCGTGGTGGACGGCGTCACCGGTGTGCTCGTCCGCGATCCCTCAGTAGCTGCCTTCGCCGCCGCCATCCGCGACGTCTGCGCGCGCGACTTCGACGCCGCCGGCATTCGCCGCCACGCCGAGTTCTTCGGCAAA
Organism: Acidobacteriota bacterium; assembly: GCA_031431095.1. Classification (GTDB taxonomy): domain Bacteria; phylum Acidobacteriota; class Vicinamibacteria; order Vicinamibacterales; family 2-12-FULL-66-21; genus JAICSD01. The sequence goes on from JANPCT010000690.1 coordinate 14,000, forward strand.
GCCCGGTTCCAGGCGGAATTTCAGGCGGTCGTTGACGCGTCCCAGGGCAGTAAGAGCAGGCCGTCGAGCGACGATCGTCGTGACCTCGGTGCCCGGCCGTGGATCGACCCCGACGATCGAAGAGACGCCGTACGGTACGGGCAACGTTCCGGCAAGCCGGCCGCTCGCGAGACCGCACGATGATGCGCCGTTACAACCGGCTGCTCGTGCTCTACTTCGTCATCGGCGATACCCTGCTCGGCCTCACCGCATTTCTCGTCGCCTACCTGCTCCGCTTTGAAATCCTCGACAGCCTGTTGCCGGTGCACAAGGGCGTACCCCCATTCGGCCAGTACCTGCGCATCGCGCCGTTCATCGGCCTGCTGGTGCCCATCGCCTTCCAGGTCCAGGGACTCTACCGGCTGCGGCGCGGCCGCTCGAGGGTGGACGACTTCTTTGGCGTGTTCGTCGGCACCATTCTCGCTGTCGTCCTCGGCCTCGGCGGCACGCTCTATTACCAGACCTACTACACCACCGAACCGGCCAAGGACGTCGGCCTCTACGAAGTCTCGCAGTGGGTATGGCTGCTCTTCCTCGTCCTGAACGTGGCGTTCTCGTACGCGTCCCGCGAACTGGTGCGCGAGGCACTCGAACGGCGCTGGCGCGCCGGCATCGGGTTGAAGCGGGTGCTGATCGCCGGCGCCGGTGATCTCGGCCGCGTCGTCGCCGACAAGGTCCTCGAGCACCGCGAACTCGGGTTCAAGATCGTCGGCTTCCTCGACGATCGGATGGGCGACCACATCGGCTATCGCGGCATTCCGCTCCTCGGCACGCTGGCGGACGCGCACGACGTCATCCGCCGCGAGCACGTCGATCACCTCTACGTCGCGCTGCCGCTCGACGAGCACGTCAAGATGCTGGCGCTGGTCGAGGCGACCAATCGTGAAGGGGTCGACATCCACGTCGTCCCCGACCTGCTGCAGTTCATCGCGCTGCGCGCGCGCCTCGAGAATCTCGACGGCGTCCCGATCATCAGCCTGAACGATGTCCCGCTGCGCGGCTTCAACAGCGTCCTGAAGCGCGCGATCGACATCGCGATCTCGGCCGCCGCGCTCGCCGGGTTCGCCATCCCCTTCGCCGTGATCGCCCTGCTCATCAAGCGGGCGTCACCTGGTTCGGCGTTCTACACCCAGGAGCGGATGGGCCTCGATGGCAAGGCGTTCAACGTCTACAAGTTCCGCTCGATGTCCCAAGGGGCCGAGGACGACACCGGCCCGGTGTGGGCGCGAGACGACGATCCGCGAGCCACCTCGATCGGCAAGCTGCTGCGCCGCTGGGATCTCGACGAGCTGCCGCAGCTGTGGAACGTCCTCAAGGGGGACATGTCCATCGTCGGGCCGCGCCCGGAACGGCCCTACTTCGTCGAGCAGTTCAAGCACCGCATTCCGCAGTACATGCTCCGCCATAAAGTGAAGGCGGGGATCACCGGATGGGCGCAGGTCAACGGCTGGCGCGGCAACACGTCCCTCGAGAAGCGCATCGAGTACGATCTCTACTACATCGAGAACTGGTCGGTCGGTCTCGATATCAAGATCATGTGGCTCACCATCGTCCGGGGCCTGCAGCGGCCGGCCTTCTGAAGGAGTTGGTGGTTGGTGGTTAGTGGTTGGCGGTAGTTGAAACATGCCTAGAGCGGTTATCACGGGCGCGGCGGGGTTCATCGGGTCTCACCTTTCAGAGACGCTGCTCGATCGGGGCTGGTCGGTCGTCGGCATCGACAACCTGCTGACCGGCAACGTCGAGAACATCGCGCACCTCGCCGGCCGCGACTTCATGTTCGTGAAGCATGACGTCACGAACTACATCTACGTGGACGGGCCCGTCGACCTGGTCCTGCATTGGGCCAGCCCGGCCAGTCCGATCGATTACCTGGAGCTGCCGATTCCCACGCTGAAGGTCGGCGCGCTCGGGACCCACAAGGCACTCGGGCTCGCGAAGGCGAAGAACGCGCGGTTCGTCATTGCCTCCACCTCCGAGGTCTACGGCGATCCGCTGGAGCATCCGCAGAAGGAGACCTACTGGGGCAACGTCAACCCGGTCGGCCCGCGCGGCGTCTACGACGAAGCGAAGCGGTTCGCCGAGGCAATGACGATGGCGTATCACCGCTATCACGGTCTCGACACGAAGATCGTGCGCATCTTCAACACCTACGGGCCGCGCATGCGCCTGAACGACGGGCGCGCCGTGCCGGCCTTCATGAGCCAGGCGCTTCGCGGCGAGGACGTGACCATCTTCGGGTCCGGCAAGCAGACGCGCAGCTTCTGCTACGTGACCGACCTGGTCGACGGCATCCTGAAACTCGCCGAGTCGAAAGAGAACGATCCGATCAACATCGGCAATCCGCACGAGATGACGATCGAGGACATCGCGCGGACGATCATCAGGATGACTGGAACGAAGAGCCAGATCGTCTACCGGCCCTTGCCCGAGGACGATCCGAAGGTCCGCCAGCCCGATATCACCCGCGCGCGCACGCTCCTCGAGTGGGAACCAAAGGTGAAGCTGGAAGACGGGTTGACGAAGACGCTCGAGTATTTCCGGAAGAAAGTCTAAAGCGGGCTTTAGGGTTCAGGCTTTAGGCTTCAGGGGTTTCGGTTCGGCCGTCTTGCGCAGTGTCTTGATGCCGCGCTCGATTCTCTCAGCCAGCTCGCGCTCGGCCTGCAGCGACCGCAGCGTCGTCTGCGCTTCCTGCACCTTTTCCGTCAGGCGCGTGAAATTGTCCATGACGTGATCGACGACGGCCTTCTGCTCTCCCAGGGTTTCCAGGTTCAGGCGGACGTCCTCGAGCATGTTGGTGATGACGTTGGTCTTGAGCTGGACTTCATCGACCAGCTTCTTGCGCGACTCGATCGAGGCGAGCTGCGTTTCGGTCGCCCCGGCGAGCGCGAGCACCTCGTCGACGCGCTCGCGCAGCGCCGCGACGTCGTTCCGGTGCGACTCGACGTAGTCGAGGTCAGCCTTGCTCCGGGCGCTGACTTCGTGGACGCTCGAGACCTGGCCGCGCACCGCGTCGAGGACGGCGTCCTTCTTTGTCAGCGCGGCAATCTTGACGTCGATCGCCTGGCTCAACGTCGCGAGTTCTCCGGCCCGCGCCTCGAACGCCGCCATCTTCCTCTCCGACACCGCAATCTGATTGTGACGCTGTTCGAGTGCCCGGGAAGCGGCTTCGAGCCGCTCGAGTTGATCGTCGGACGCCTCGAGCTGCGCGGCGACGTCACGCTGGCGGCCGTGAACCGTGCCGAGCTCCTGGAGGAGCGCATCCTTGACGGTGACGGAGCGTCCGAGGTCTTCCGCCAGGCTGTTCATCTGCGCCAGCCGTTCGGCGGCATCAGCCGCAGCGGAGCGGCTGCCGGCAAGCATCGCGCTCAGGCGTGTCTCCAGCTCCGCCAGCGCCGACTCTTCCTGCTTCGAGGCGACGAACTGCGCCTGCACCTTGTCGATTTCTGTCTTGAGCGCCGAGAGCTGCGCGGTGAGCGGCAGCAGCCGCGACTGGAGAGCGGTCACCCCTTCGAGCTTCTGACGGACGTCGGTGACGTCGATCGCGACGCCGTCGATCCGGGTGCGCAGCACATCCACTTCCGCGCGGCGCGCAGTCTGCTCCTCGAGCTTCCGGTCGACGTCGCCGGTGAGGACGCTCAGGCTGTTCAGCCGCCCTTCGACGCGGTCGATGAACTGCTGCTGGCTGTCGAGGCGCGTCATGTGGCGATAGAGATCGTCGGCGATGGTGACGAGGTTCGCCGCCTTTTCCGTGCCTTCATCAACGACGGCAAGTTTATTGGTGATCCCATCGATGCGGGCTTCGAGCGCCGGCATCCCGGCGCTGAAGGCCGTGGTACGGTCGACAAACCCTTCAAGCGCCGCGCGATCGGAGGTGAGGCGCTCGCCCAACTGGACGGCCGAGGCGTGCAGTTCGTAGAACTCCTGAATCTCCTTGCGCAGAGTCTCGACGTCCTTGCGGCTCTGGGTCAGGCTCTCGTACTGCGAAGCCGTCCGTTTCGCCAGATGATCGACGTTCGAGAGAGACTCCTGCAGGCTGTCGAGGGCTGCCTGCTTCTCCTGCAGGCCGTCGGCGCTCGCGCTCAACGCCGTCATCCGGCCGGCAAGTTGATCGACACTCTGCGCCAGCGAGGCCGCGACACGCTCGCGATCCGAGAGCGCCTCCATGCCCTTTTCGACGTCCAGCACCGAGGTCTGCAGCGCCCTGACCCGCTGATCGAATGATTCGAACTCCTTGCGCTCGACGGCGAGCTTGTCGTTGTAGGAGCGCACGAAGTCGGTCAGGGCGGCGCGATCCTTCTCGAGCCTGCCCAGATCGATGGCGAACGCGTCGCGGGCTTCGCTGCCCTGCTCGAGCTGCGCCGTCACATCGCGCGACAACTGCTCGATACGATCGATGAGCTCCTCGGTGCGCTCGGCCTGACGCGATCCCTCGTTGAGTTTGTTGACCTGCACCTCCATCGCCCAGACCATCTCGTTCAGCCGGTTGGCCTCGACGACCGCGCGTTCGACGGCATGCTTCTGGTTCTCGAGCGACTTGATTTTCTGCGTGACGTGCTCGGCGAGTGAATTGAGCGTCGCCATCCGTTCTTCGGTGGTCCGGCTCATGTCCTGCAGCGTCGCAAGGGGGCCGAGCCGCTTCTCGACATCCCTGACCAGTGCCACGGTCGTGGCCGTTTCGTCGTGGGTCTGGCGCGACAGATCCTTCAGCGTCCCGAACTCTTCCGACAGCTGCCCGGAGAGCGAGCGGAGCTGCTCGAAATCCGATTTCAAACTCTGGCCCTGCTCGTGGGACGTCCGAATCCCGGTGTGCGCGTCGCGCAGCTGATCGCGAAGGGCGTCGAGGCCGGCCTGGTCTTCCTTCAGAGTCTCGAGACTCTCCCGCGCCTGGACGGCCTGCGCCGCCAGCGCCTGCAGCGCTTCCTTGTGCTTGGGGAACTCGCCGTCCGGGGCGGTGAGCCGGAGCGCCTCGTTCTCGGCGCGCGCCACGGCGTCCGACAACGCCTTGATGCGGGCGTCCATGGCCTCGAGCTCCGCGACGCGGGAGACGGCGGTGGTCAGGCGACCGTGGACCTCGTCAAGCCTGGCGTTGGCCTTCCCCGCCTTGTCCTCGACGTCCTGCAGGATCTTGCCGGCGGCCGCCAGCTTGGCGCTGTGCAATTGCACCTGCGTCAGCATGGTGCTGAGCGCGGCGCGCTCCTCCTTTGAGGCGGTAATCAGCGTCTGCAGCTCGTCGGACTGCACCTTCGTGGCGCCGCCCTTCGACTTGAATGCGTCGAGCATGACCTTACTCCAAGGGGAAACGGCGCCGCGAGTGGCCGAACGAGTGGACCCGTCCGGTTTATCGCACCTTCAGGGGCAGGACTGTAGCGGTCAGTGACCCATCTTTACGACCTGGACCGCGTAGTGGCCGGCCGAGATGAACGTGATCGCGAGGGAGGCGAAAACGAGGGCCCGGACGACGACCGACGGCTCGCCCAGATAGTTGAAATAGAGCGCGGCCACCCCGGTCACGATATAGAGCGCCGTCGCGATCTTGCCGTAGATCGACGGCGGGAACGTCCGCGGCCCGATCGCCAGGTTGACCACCGCCACCGTGGCGACAATGGCGACGTCGCGGCTGATGACGAGGACCGTGAACCACAGCGGCAGCCGGTTCGGCGGGCCGATTTCCGGGAGCGTCAACATCACGAACATGGTCAGCAGCAGAAGCTTGTCGGCCATCGGGTCGAGCCAGGCGCCGAGGGTGGTCTTCTCCCCCGTCATGCGCGCGATCAGGCCGTCGAAGAGATCCGTCAGGCCGGCGGTCAGGAACGTCACCAGCGCCCAGCCGCGGTAGCCGTACATGAGGAGGATGACGAACGCCGGGATCAGCAGCATCCGCATCATCGTCAGCTGGTTTGCCGGCGTGAACGTCGGGCCGAGATTCATTTGCGTGCGAGCGCTTCCAGGCGCGACACGGCCTCGAGGGCCTCGGTTCCGGTCACGGCCCTGGCCAGCTGAAAGACATCACCCTCGGCGACCGCCATGACCCCCGAGGACACGGCGCGCGCCGCTGCCGGATACATCAGATGCGAGGCGCCGACATCGCTGAACTTCGGGCGCGCGTCCCGCCAACGCGCCGCGAGCTTTGGTTTTTCCGAGCCGATCAGGGCCAGCACCCGGCTTGCCGCCTGGGCGAGATCGGCGCGACGAACGAGGCCGTCCGGTTGAAACGTGTGATTGGGAAACGGGTCGATCACGCCGGATCGTGTGACCGACTGGATCCACGGCGCTGCCCAGTTGCCCCGGAGGTCGGTCACGACCGCGGGTTTGGCGGGGGCGCGGCGCAGCAGATCGCCGAGGCGGGTGCCGAGCAGTGCGGCAAGCTGTGCCCGCGTC